>JAFYKU010000064.1 GCA_017537405.1 Clostridia bacterium | reverse complement strand
ATGTAGACAATGATTTGGATGGTAACCCATCGGAAGGTGAACCAAAAGGTGTTTGGTATTTCCCAGCGATGAACCAGGGTGCACGATTTGTTAACGGTGACGGTTCTGCATATTTTGTTAATACAAACACCCAAATCAATTTGGCTGCAACAGAAAACCAAGGCGCAGCAATGTATATTGATGGTGATGGCAATAAGATTTTTGGTAAAGCTGGTATTGCTAGTGGTGAAGGTTCGGATTCGCGTGAAGCTGGCAACGATATCTTGTTAATGTACCAAGTAGAAAATAGTGACGATGCAGAATTCTATCAAGTTGATACAAATGGCAACCAAACATATTTCAAAATTATTCGTCAAATTGTTCAAAATGAAAGCGTTAATATTACCAGTGGTGTGGAAGAAGATCCATCGGGCAACTGTTCTGATTTCTTGGAAGAGGCGTTGTGGTGGCGTAACCAAGGATTCACGGCATATGAATTTGCAGAAATCAAAACACATGCGATGACAGAATCATTACCAGTCGGCAGCAGTCCGGCAGCGTTTGGTTATGCTACTAATTATACAGAGCGTAACACGGGCTATACATTGGCCGATGACTGGCACAATAATGAAAAAGCATCTTTCAAATCCGAAGGATTTACGCCGAGTGATTATGTTTCTATTGTTTTGGGTGCTCATTATGTTAATGGTACTTGGTACAGTACCTATGCCGACTACTTATTATTCAAAAAGTTAAGTGATGTTGGTTATCTGAATGATGTGTCGGTTGATCCGGACGCAATTACCGACATGTTGCCGTCAACTTCGGAATTTAACGACCCGTTTGGTTATGATCATAAGGGAAACCATCTTTCAGAAATGTTTATTCCAAATGTTGCACATGAAACCGAATTGTCTGATGCCATGGTCTTCAGTTCGGACCGCGTAGCATTCATGCAAATGTTCCAATTGGGTTGCTCCAGTGCGGATTACATCGCATGGGCGGAAGAATTTGCTTACCAAGTAGATCAAACCGAAACTAAATATTTCCGTATCAACCATTACATTTATTACATGCAAGAAGATTTGGCTAGTGATTCAAGTTTTGATGCTGATGATTTAAGATGGGTCTTGACACCCGAAGTTACCAAAGAGATTTTCTATACCACGGTAACACCAGAAGCGCGTACCACGGATTTGGTGGAATACCGCCGCAATTGGTTCAATAAAGACGGTACACCGTACATTACTTTCCGTGATTATTGTGAATGGATTAATATTTACGCGTATAGTGATAAATATCGTATGGACCGTGGTGATATTGGCATGGAAAATGAAGAAATTGACCAAGGCGATTTAACTGCGACCGATGGTTGGTTATCACTGGAATCCTTTGCGGTTTGGAAGCGTATGGAAAAATACGAAAACAATATTGAATATTTAAAAAATATTACCGATACAACGCCAGAATACGAAATCACGGCACCGATTTTAAAACGCCAAATTAGTACCACAGTCTTCCCAAGATTAGACAGCAGTGGTGAATACAAAAAAGATGAAAATGGATTGACCAGTTATGAACGCCGTTACCTACCACAAGCAACAACGGACTCTAGTAAAATTGATGATGTTAATGATGATATTATCAAATATTACGGCTGGGATCAAACCGATGCGTCTGGTAATTATATTTTCGAAAAGAAGTTAATGCCGATTGAGTCCCAACGCCATGTCAACGACCGTTATGAATATAATGAATATTATATAATTAGAAGTGATATTGAAAGAACATTGGGTAATGATGAAAAATTAGATTCAAAAGAAGTTTTCTATAAAATTGCAAATGAAAAAATTATACACGATACAAAATATGCAAAAGAATGTGATATTTTGTGCGGTGGATTGGTAAATCCTTGTGCATGTCAAGATCATACCCACGCCGCCTACCATGTGCGTCAGTGGGAAGAACGCTATGGATTGGCGTATTATGAAGGGAAATTAGATTCTTATAGTAAAGATTATAAGGGCGATGCTATGTACGCGTTGAAACTAGATGAATTTAAAATAAACGAATATTATCTTGGATTTATTTATGAAAAAGTTCCGAATGGTTTTGATCCGTATGGAAATCCTACTTATGCACAGATACCTAGAGATCAAAAATGTATCATCCCTGATGATAGGTCCTATGCCCAATTGTATGTACCGTACGATGTCTTTAAATGGGCGTGCCAAACCATTAAATCACAATTCCCAGATTCAGCAGGTTATAAAAATTATATGAAATTCTGGGCAAGGAATGGGGCATACAACTGGATTTGTGATACCAGTGAATATGATGGTCCGATGGGTGATGAGTTTGTTAAGGTACAATACACTTATCGAGCACACAATTTCTGGACGCATTATGATGGAACCTTATCGCCAGTAGATGGTAGCTTTATGAAAGCCGTTGGCTGGGAATAAAAAAAGGCGTTTACGCCTTTTTTTTGTTTATCAATGAAGTTTGATTATTTCCCCATCGTATTATCGGATGTTTGTACTTGACGCGATTTTTGTACTTGTTGTTCGGCTTTATATAATTCATACGCAACAGAATCCATTTTATCAATGATTAATTTTGCGGCGCTGTTGCATGTTCTATGTTTTAAATCACTTGCAGCACGGTCGTCCATTGCCTCTAACGAATAAGTGGTTGACGCAAGGTTAATCATTGAAAGAATGGATTCTTTTTTTATTCCTTTATTGGCTGCGATTGCGGATGCAATGCGTGATAATTCTTGAGTGGTTTGTTGACAATTTTTTTCATCAATATCGGTGTCGATGTTGTACGGGGCATTGATGGTTTTTGCATTCCAAGATTTGCGAATCGTTTGACGCGTTGCGTCATATTTTTCGTCCAGTGGTGTTTCTTTGTCACGGTATGCACCCAAACCATATTTATAACTTTCATTAAAGATTGCTTGGCATGCTTCTATAAAAATACAACGGTCACGGTTGTTATCGATACTACGGATAAAATCTTCAAAAATTGGTAAACATGGTTCGGTAATGCCGTTAATTGTTTCATCGATACCATAAGCTTTGGAAGTATCTATGCCAAGACGATTAAAATTGTTGCTTCTTTGTGCGGCAATAAAATCGTTAAAATAATTTTGGGTGTAAGCATCACCTTTTAATGATTTTTCAAAATCGTCAATTTTATCTTGCATATAGGTTTCGGCTTTGCCTAAATAATAATTGACATCTTCGGCTATTGTTGCTGGTTTAAGGTAATCATCTTCGCCAATAAAGTTATGAATCACAAATTCGCCGTTACCCAAAACTTTGTCGCATGGGGTACCATATTTTTCATTGTAATCTTTTTCTGTACCTGGTTTTTTGTTTGGATCTTTATTTGGATCACTGGGGCCATTTGGGTTTGGGCAACCTGTAAATAATGCGGTGTTAGCGCCAATGCCTGCCACAGTAGCGGCAATCAAAAGCCCTTTTTTAAAATTGTTTTTAGCTTTTGTGAATTTATTTTTTTTCATATTATATTATAAAAAATTTTTGCCATATAAGTCAATGTTTTATTAGAAATAAATTAAAAAATTTTCCAATTAAAAAATCATCATTTGCCAAGGAATAGCTAGGTCGATATAATATGAAAGATGGAAATTCAAGGGACGGTTTCGGCGATAGTTTTTGAAAATGAAGAAACCGGGTATCGTGTTTTACGGTTAGATAATAACTTGACCGCAGTGGGGGTTGCACCCATGGTTTCGGTTGGGGCAGAGTATAAATTTATCGGCGAATTTGTGAATAATGCCAAGCACGGCAAACAATTTGCTTTTACGGAAATTGTGTTAATGCCACCCGATAACGAAGAAAAACTTTTGGCATTTTTAGGTGGTGGTTTGTTGCCTGGGGTCGGGCCGGCAACGGCGCGTAAAATTGTTAAAAAATTTGGCATGGATACGATTGCTGTGATTGAGTCGCGACCTTCGGAATTAACTCAAGTTAAGGGAATTTCGCCGCAGCGTGCACAAAGTATCGCTGCCAATTATATGGCTGTGCGTGAAATGCAGTCCGTAATGATGTGGTTATATCGTTTTGAGATTAGTTTGAATTTGTCTTTAAAAATTTATCAACAGTATGGTAAGGATACGATTGCAACTGTGGCGAAGAATCCGTACATTTTAATTGAAACAATTGATGGTGTTGGATTTACAACTGCCGACAACATGGCAAAGAAGTTGGGTGTAAGTTATAATGGGACTTTCCGCGTGCGCGCTGGGGTGGTTCATGTTTTAAAAGTTAGTGCGGAAACTGATGGTCACACTTATGTGACTTTGCCTGATTTGATTGGTAAGGTTTGTCGTTTGTTGCGAATTAAAATGGAACAATTAACACCAACTTTTAACAGCATTATTAATGAACTATGTATTGATCGCGTTGTTGTGGCGGTTGATGTTGATGGTGTACAGGGAATCCAGCTCATTCGATTTTTTAATGCTGAAAAAGCTATTGCTCAAAAATTATTGTTGTTAATGCAAGAAACAAAACCACTAGATGATGTGGATGGGTTAATTAATCATTATGAAAAATTGCAAGGTATTACATTCCACGAAACGCAAAAGCAAGCAATTAGGCAAGCTGTAACCGGTGGTGTGACTGTAATTACCGGTGGACCGGGAACGGGAAAGACAACAATTATTAAGGCAATTTTATACATTAATAATGCAAATGAAGTTACGACACAGATGCTGGCTCCGACTGGGCGGGCTGCTAAGCGTATTGAGGAAACAACTGGGCAGTCCGCGATGACGATTCATCGTTGTCTTGAAAAATTTTCGCACGACCCGCAAAATAGTTTTATTACGCAAGATATGGTGATTGTAGATGAAGTTTCAATGTGTGATTGTTTGTTGACTGCGTCATTATTGCGCAAAGTTTTATCGGGTACAAAGTTGGTTTTTATTGGCGATAGTGACCAGTTGCCATCGGTGGGGGCGGGTAATGTTTTGGCGGATATTATTGAATCTGGAGTGGTGCCGACAATTCGATTGACTCAGATATATCGTACGGGGGACAAGGCTACGATTGCGATTAATGCGCACCGCATTAATAATGGCGAAATGCCTTTACTGGATAATCAAAGTACGGATTTCTTTTATAGTGGAGCAGAGACGCCGGAATTAATAAAAAACAACATATTGGGGTTGTGTACGACAAGAATACCACAATATCTTGGGGTTGATACTAGTAAGGTGCAGGTTTTAGCACCAATGAAGTTAGGTGCGGCAGGTGTGATTAATTTGAATAAGTGTTTACAGGAAGTGATTAATCCGGCTGATGAAAACAAAGATGAATTTTTGTATGGTGAAACTATTTTCCGTGTTGGTGATCGTGTGATGCATACAGTTAATAACTATAAGCAAGAATGGGTAAAAAATCACGAAGAAGGTAAGGGTATTTTTAACGGTGATATCGGGAAAATTGTTGCCATTAACAAGGGTAGTAAAGAAATTACTGTAGAATTAGAAGATGGGCGTGTAACTATTTATCCGTCTTCTGAATTGGCATCATTGACTTTGTCTTATGCGATTACCGTTCACAAAAGTCAAGGTTGTGAATTTGACGCCGTTGTGATTCCTGTGGTTTCGGGTGCTTATATGATTATGACTCGAAATCTTTTGTATACGGCTGTAACGCGGGCTAAGCGACTGGTTATACTGGTTGGGAAACAGGAAAATATTCAAAAAATGGTTAATAATACTTTTACAAAGAAGCGTAATTCGTGCTTGAATAAATATTTACAATATTTTAAAGATATGGCATACTGAAAATCGTATGATAGAGGATATTGATGCTATTTTAAAAGAATTGGAGCAAATTCAAAACGAAGCCGAATTGTCAGAGTTCCATAAGAGTTATCTTTCCAAAACTGGCAAATTGACTATGTTAATGGCTGGTTTAAAGGATTTGTTGCCGGAACAGCGCGCGGAAGCTGGAAAGCGATTTAATGAATTAAAACGCGCAGTTGAAGTGCAGTTTTTTCAAAAACAAGCGATTCTACGCGCTCGAGCGGTTAATGAAAAATTAAAAAATGACCCCTTAATTGATATTACAGTACCGGAAATAAAAAAAATGGAAGGTAGTTTGCATCCGATTACGTATTTAACGCGTCGTATTGCGGAAATTTGCAGTTCGATGGGGTTCATTGTTGTTGATGGAAATGAGGTTGTGACTGAATTCGAAAATTTTGATGCGGTAAACATTCCGTTTGATCATCCAGCACGCGATATGCAAGATACATTTTGGCTAACAAATGGTAAATTATTGAAGACACAGACTTCGGCCATGCAAAATGAAATTTTGAAAAAATATGGGCCCGTTGTATCGGCAATTTTCCCTGGTCGTTGTTATCGTAACGAAGCAACAGACGCTAGCCATGAATTTTCATTTTTCCAATGTGAAGGTATGATGGTAGGGAAGGATATATCAATCGCTAATTTGATTTATGTTATGAAAACACTTTTGACCGAAGTTTATGGTCGTGAAATTGAAGTCCGTTTGCGTCCCGGTTTTTTCCCATTTGTTGAACCTGGTTTTGAGTTAGATGCTAGCTGCCCGTTCTGTCATGGAAATGGTTGTAGCGTTTGTAAACATTCGGGGTGGATTGAATTTGGGGGATGCGGTATGATTCATTCGAATGTTTTAAGCAAGGCAGATATTGATCCGAATGAATACCAAGGTTTTGCTTTTGGTTTTGGTTTAACGCGTATGGCTATGACACAGTATGCCGCAAATGATGTCCGTTTGTTTAATTCGGGAAATTTAGAATTTTTGAGAGGGATAAAACGATGAAAATTTCTGTTGATTGGTTAAAAGAATATGTGGATTTGCAGGGGATTACTGCGCAAGAAATTGCAGATAAATTGACGCAAATTACTTGTGAAGTTGAAGAAGTTGTTTCTGTCGGTCGTGGATTGGAAACTGTTTTAGTGGGCAAAATTTTAACTTGTGAAGCACATCCGCAAAGTGATCATTTGCATTTGTTAACTGTTGATATTGGCCAAAAAGAACCTTTGAAAATTGTTTGCGGTGCGCCTAATGCAAGGGCCGGAATTGTTGTTGCGGTGGCAACGGTGGGAACAGTTATGCCAAATGGTATGGAAATTGTGCCCGCGAAAATTCGTGGTGCGGAAAGCTTTGGTATGTGTTGTTCTTATGCGGAATTAGGTTATAAGGCGGAAGATGAAGGTATTATTGAATTACCGGAAAATACAAAATTAGGGACGCCGATTACCGATGTTTTGGTTGGATTGCAGGATGATATTATTGATATTGACAATAAAAGTATTACTAATCGTCCAGATTTATGGGGACATTACGGAATTGCGCGTGAATTAAGTGTGATTTTTGACCGTGAATTAAAACCGATAGATACGGCTATTGTTCACGAATATGACAATTTGGAAACTTTGCCAATTAAAATTGAAAACCAAAATTGTATTTCTTATGGTGCCATAAAAGTTGCCAATTTGGGTGGGGTAGTTTCGCCAGATGTTATGCAAAATCGCTTATATAAATTAGGGCACAACAGTCATGGCTTCTTGGTTGATTTAACTAATTATGTCATGTTTGCTTTTGGTAATCCTTTGCATGCTTTTGACGCAGGAAAAGTTGGAAAAATTAGTATTGGTACAGTAGAGGAAGGTACACAATTTACTACTTTAAAAGATAACGAAATTGTTGCAACGAAAGATATGTTGTTTATTAAAAGCAATGGTCAGCCGGTGGCTTTAGCTGGTGTGATGGGTGGTAAGAATAGTGAAATAACGAATGAAACCACTGACATGATTTTGGAAGTAGCGACTTTCAATGCATCAAATATTCGTCGCACATCGGTTGCTGTTGGTATTCGTAGTGATGCAAGCATGCGCTACGAAAAGTCATTGGATCCTGAATTGAATTGGTTAGCTGTGGCAGAAGTTTTGCGTTTAGTGCGTCAATATGCACCGCAAGCGCAAGTTAAGTCTGCTTTTACTCGTGCGATAAGCAAGGGTGCAGAACAAGAAGTGCGTGAAATTACAGTAACGAAAAAAATGTTAAACAGTTACACTGGTGTTGATTTTAGTCAATTAGATGACTTAGTGTCAAAAAAATTAACTGCTTTAGGGTTTGCGCCTAAAATTGATGCTGATAAAATCATTGTAACCGTACCTTCGTGGCGTAGTTGGAAAGATGTAACAACACCGGCTGATGTGGTGGAAGAAATTATCCGTAATTACGGATATCAAAATATACAACCAATTGCTCCTAAGATAAATATAGCGCCTGTGCCTGTTATGAAAATGTTGAAAGTGCAGAATGAATTAAAAGACTTGTTGGCTTGGAAATATGCCTTTAGTGAAGTGCATACGAATATTTGGTATGATACCAAAGCTTTGAAACAGCTTAAGATTACGGCTGCTTCGTATGCAACTGTGGCAAATCCATTTAACAAAGAAGATAATCAAATTCGCAGTACAATGTTACCAAGTATGTTGACTGTTGCCGCAAATAATAAAACTCAATCAAATGTGCGTGTATTTGAAATTGGGCGTGTCATTAATCAGGACGGTAGTGAAACTGTTAACTTGGCTGGGGTAGCAGTTGGAATGGGCTACAAAGTGGCGAGTGAAATGATAAGCGATTTATTTGCTCGATTAGGTACGCCAGTTGAATACAAATTGCAAGGTAATGATTGGGCTGTATGGCACCCAAAAAATCAAGCACAAATCATCTGTAATGGCAAGGTAGTTGGTGCGATTGGGATTATTCACCCACAAGTGATGGTGGATTCTGTTGGCTTTGAGGTTAATTTAAACGCGATAGATTTTGAAAAAGTAGAATCATCGGTAGCCCCAGTATTGTCAAAATTTCCTAAAACAGAGTTTGATTTTACTTTTATTTGGAATGGCGTTTATGCTGATTTAGATGCGATTTGGCAAAAATTCAAGCATCCATTGGTAACAAAATATTGTCTGTCGGGTGTGTACGAAAATAAGTTTACTTTAACATTTACCGTGTCTAGTACAGAGAAAACGCTTGATAAAGCGGAAATTAACAAAATCCATCAAGAAATTCTTGACTTTGCAACGCGAAATAGTGTACATCTAGGATAGTGAACGAGAATATATTTTACATTGACGCTAAGACGAAAATTGTTGATTTCTTAACAACAGAGTTTTCGGGCACTTTTCCTTTGAAGCTGCAAAATCGTTTTTTAAACTTCTTTCCGCAGATTGCTAATTATGAAGAAGAAGGGCATAAATATAAGCCAGCAATTTTCTTTACGAATAACATTGATGCGGTAGTAAAAAATGTCCCAAATGCAACGAAAATTGTTTTATTTAATGATGATAATGAAAATATGTTTGCGTCGCGCTTAAAGAGTTTAGTGCCATTTTGTAATCACAACTGGTGTGTTTACATTTCGATATCCGAAGAAAATATTGAATACGGTATTTTCCGTATCATTAACAGTATTAAAGATGAAAGTCTGGAAACTGTTTTATTTAAATCGGAAGTTTTACAAGAAAAGAGTAATAAATTGTTTGGAATCTATGTCTATGCGGAAAATACTTGGACCATCACGATGCGCAGTTTTAAAGGGCGTGTGGTAAATGTAAACTTTGCTTTGGATATTAGGGTAGTAAATAACTGGGAAGAAGAAATTAAAGAATTTGTTGATGCCAGCTTTTCGAAATTGCGTACCAGTGCAAAAAAGTTGCAAGAAATTAAAAATATGTATCGCAATATCTTTCGTAATGTATCGCGTTCGGTTGATGGTACAATTTGTGTTGTTGTGGACTCAGAATACGAGCCTGATGCTTTCTTTGAAGATGGTATTTGGTTGACGGAGCCTATTAGTTTTTCAAAATTATTTGCACAAACCAATCAATATAACGAGCAAAAACTGGCAACGATTTCTAATGTGTTTGTAACAATGCTAAACTTTGATGGAATTACTGTTGTGGACAACAAAGGTCAAATCCGCGCTTATAATGTCTTTATTGAAACAAACATGAAAGTAGCGGGGAATATTATTGGTGGTGCGCGCAAGCGTGCGGCATATACAATTATTAACAGTAAGCGTCCGCACATTATTGGTGTTTATTTCCAAAGCCATGAAGGTGAGATTTTCTATTCGCCGGTTAAAAAATAATCGATAATTTGAGTTAGTTTGGGTGTAATGCGTGGTAAATGTTTTCTTGTAATGGGGTGGCTTAACTTGTCGTCGCCAAGTTCGATGGTGAACGAAGGGATTTTGTAACACAAAGCGAGATAGTCTGTTAATCCGCCAAAAGAGCCTATCGATAGTATGGCTGGAAATTCGGTCTTGTTAGAAAGTGCGGTGGCGATAATTTCGTCTTCTTGGCGACTGTAATAAATAAGGTTGCCTTTGCTGTGCAGAGCTAAACTGACAGTGGGTTGAAACTTTTTGATAAAGCGTAGTAGGGCACGGTTTTCGGGTTCGCTGTGGGGTTTAGGGCCGATGTAGTTGGCAGGCGCAGGGGTTGTGATATTGGTTTTGCTTTGTCCCCAGCCGGCGTTAAAGTTGACATTTAAGTCTACGGCACGGATATTAGCTTTCCATAAACTAAAATCGGTAGATTGATTAATCCGATACAAGAATTTGCGACGGCGGTGAGGTAAGTGGTTGTAACCACAGGTTGCAAGTGTTGTGCCATCGGGGTTGCAATTTGGAATTATTGCAATGCACCAGTTAGCTGGTATATTTTTGTGATTTTTAAGCCATTTTTGCAATGCTAATGATGTAATCCATTCGCGTGCGTGCATGCCTGCTGTAATTAGGAGACGGTTTTTTGCGTTCGGATTCCCAATTTGATACGCAATAATAGGTTGTTTGAGTACGGAGTGTCCAATAATTTGTGTGTCCAGTAAATGGGCAAGGTCAAGATAGTTTTTGATGCTGGCAGGTAGGTTTTCGGTGCCGAAAAAGTCACATCCCCAATGCAGGGTGGCGGCGGAGAAGTGTTTCTTAAAGTAATTAATATGGTTTGTTATGTCATAACAACCACATGATGTAGGGTTTTGCGTTAAAAACTGGGGTACCAAGGCCAAACCGATGAAACCACCCGATTGAATGATTACACGAATTTGGCGATTGGTTAAATTGCGCGGATGGCGGCAAATTGCGTTGATTGCGGTATGTGTACAAATCATTGGGCGTGTTGTGAAACGGGCAAATTGCCAGAAGCTGCGGCGATTAAGGTGGGCAGTGTCAATTTGGATTCCGGCACTTTCTAAGTATTTAATAATTTTGTACCCTAATGGGGTGATGCCTTGACGGCTGTGTGCGCCACCAGCCAAATTATTGGCGTGATTCCAAGTTAGGCCGACACTGTGTGGGTGCAAGGCGACCAAGCATTCGATGTTTTCCATGGTTAAAAACCAGGCGTCTTCAATATGCAGACGACAGAGTGGGTATTTAGGGTTGTTTTTGATTTTATCGAGTATGATTTTTTTTGCGGCAATTACCGCTAATGGGTCGTCAAGTTCGGTGGTCCACACGGAAAGCCAGACTTCATCAACGCCTTGCTTTTTGATTTGGCGTAAATAGCGTAACAATTTTTCCGGTGGCAATTCTAATAAAGCGTCATTATGCAAATCAATCATCACTATGTTTATGCAGTGTTTGATTGCAAATTTGTATCAATTTGTGCTATAATATAGTAGGACAGTTTTGTCAATTCGTGGGGGCGATTGGCTTCGACGGTTGGCGGGCGGTTCGTTAAGCATACCGGCGGGGTAACCATACGATAATTGGTTGCAAAAGTCTAAATGCAGACAATAATGCATCTTCTTTCGCTTTAGCTGCTTAAGTAGCTTTATGCAAGGACGGACGACGCGTTTTCACTCTTTATAATGGTCGTCGGCAAACAAAGGGTCAACGGTTTACCACAACCACGGCATGACGGTGGTGGTACGCGGCATTGAAAGTCGGCCTTGGTCGTCGCAACCTGTCGTTAGGTTAGCGGCCAATCTTAAATAACGACTGTGTATGGAGAAGTACGAACAAGATTCCAATCGGACCCGGGTTCAATCCCCGGCGTCTCCACCATTAAAAAAAAGACCGCGGTGGTGCGGTCTTTTTCTTTGTTATTTATGTTTATAATGTGTTATGCTCAGTTTAGATGTTTGAATTAACAAATGACCAAAGAAAATGTTTTGCGCTTGTGCCGATTAACGAAAAGTGGGAATGTGTGGAAGCAAAGCCAAGTTCATATGATGATTTTAAAACCTATGTTTTTATACAAGAGAATACAATCGTAAAATGCGTTCTGTCGGGAGATAATTATTATTCCGAGTATGAAATGGATGAACAGGTTAGTGCTGACCGTAAGTTTTTGTTGCCAAAAACTTCAAAGGGTAAACCTGTTTTATTGTCATCGGCTAATATTTTAAAGCGTAAAGGTCTTGGAATGTGTTTAACTTATAAGAAAAAACATATTGGAATTTTTAATTTAAACACTGAATGTTATTATTTTTCAAATGAATACTTGGAAGATGAAATTTGTAGTATCAGTGATTTTTCTGATTGGGTTAAAAAGTGGTGCATTGAAACAACTGATGCGGATATGTTGGATGTGCTTCATTTTTCTCAACAAAAGCGTAAACATGTTAAGTTTTGTGATGGTGATGTCTTTCGGTTTAAAATTGGGCGTCGATTGTATGGGTACGGAAGAATTATTCTTGATTTTGTTAAGATGAGCAAACAAAAAGAGCCGTTTTGGGATATTTTGATGTGCAGACCTTTGATTTGCAGTGTGTATCATATCGTTACGGAACGCACAGATGTTTCTATTGATGAAATCAAAAACTTAAAATCACTTCCATCCACAGTAATCGCCGATAATTCAATCTACTATGGTGAATACGAAATTATTGGGAATATACCAGTTTCCAGCGATGAAGATTATCCCGTCATGTACGGCAAAAGTATTTGTATGGGGGATAATGCGGTTTGTTATCAGTGCGGAAAAGTTTATCGTAGAATTGAAAATGGTAATGAGTTATATGCAGGTTTTAGAAACAATGGAACTCATTTTGAGTTAAATTTTAACTTGCCAATTCTTAAACAATGTATAATTGATGGTTCAAATCAGGCT
>JAFYKU010000063.1 GCA_017537405.1 Clostridia bacterium | reverse complement strand
GTTTAGCAATTTATGGAGCAATTATTGGTGGATTGTTTGGCATCTTGATTTATTGCCTCATTAAAAAATGTAGCATCTTCGCAGTTACAGATATGTTGGTTGCAGCTTTAATTTTAGGTCAAAGTATCGGGCGTTGGGGAAACTTCTTTAACCAAGAAGCTTTTGGAATTAAAACAGATTGGAACTGTTTTCCTTTGACGGTTTATATTGATGCATTGGGTGAATATCACTTAGCAACTTTCTTCTATGAAAGTGTATTGAATTTTATAGGTTTTTGGTTTCTTTTAAGATGCTTTTTTAAGAGTAAATCACACGGAACAACAACATCGTATTATTTAATTTGGTATGGTATAGTGCGCTCTATCATTGAGCCATTACGCACCGACAGTCTTTTATTTCCAGGAACAACCGCTGATTTTGTCTTTAACCGTGTTTCTTTTGTTTTAAGTATTGCATTAATTATAATAGGTGTGATATTATTAATATTGAATAAAAAGGGGAAATTAGCACAAGATGACAAGCACTTATTTAAATCAATTAATCGATGAATTTGACCAAGAATTTGAGTCATTAATTATTCCATTTCCAAATTCGTATGTGGTAACTCCAGCGACTCCTGTGGTTGAAGAAACCGCTAAGGAAACTTTAGAGATTTTCGAAGATTATAATGACGAAGTTGAGAATATTCAAATAGCAAATAATGAATTAAATACTGAAAGTAGTGCATTACAAAAATTAAGCCAAATTGAAGCATATGCTACAAAAATTTCGGCTGAACGCTATAATACAAATTACAACCCAGAAATATCATTAGCAAATTTATTAAACTATATTTTGTCTGATAATGAAAACATGCAAAATGATTTTTTTCAATTATTGAATCAAGAAAATAATTCAAATCTTGATCAAGTCTTGAATGATTTTGATTTCTATTTAAATAATCCGTTTAAAAAGAAAGCGGAAAAAATCCTTTCAAAAATTGAGGCGCGTAAAAACAAATGAGTGTAATCGTATGTAGTTATGGGGAAATACATTTAAAGGGTTCTAATCGTGGTTTCTTTGTGCGAACTTTAATGAAAAATATTCGTCAAGCTTTGCCTGCAGATGTAAAAACTGAAGTAACGGATACTCGAGTGGTTGTTTCCAATTTTTCAGATGCAAAACTTATTGTTAATCGATTAAAAAAAGTTTTTGGACTAACCAGTATTCGTGTGTGTGAATCGATAAATTTCAATTCACCAGAAGAAATTTTAAATTACTTAGCTTCTGTTAAAATTAATGGAACTTTCAAGGTTGTAATAAATCGTGCAGATAAGAATTTCCCAATTAAAAGCCCAATTTTTGCGCCACAGTGTGGTGATGTTATTTTGAAAAATAATGCACAAGCCAAGGTTGATGTACAAAAACCAGAAACTATTGTACAAATTGAAATTCGGCATAATGGTGTAGCATACATATCAACAGGTCTAGAGCGTGGTTTAGGTGGTTTGCCTGTTGGTGTTTCTGGTCGTGCAATTTGTTTGATTTCTGGCGGTATCGATAGTCCTGTTGCAGCTTTTTTAGCAATGAAGCGTGGTTTAACAGTGGACTTTGTTCATTTTACAACACCACCTTATACCAGTGAATTAGCTTTGCAAAAAGTGGTATCACTTTGTAAACAAGTGAATTCTTTTGGTAACAGCGGTAAACTATATATAGTTCCTTTTACTGAAATTGGTTCTCAAATTCAAAAATGTTGTCATGAAGAATATACAATAACATTGATGCGCCGTTTCATGGTTGCCTTATCTGAAAAAATTGGTATAGAGCATAATGCTGATTGTATTATTACGGGAGAAAATTTAGCTCAGGTTGCCAGCCAAACAATTCAAGGAATTACTACCAATAATTTTGTAGCGAAACAATTACCAATACTGCGTCCTTTAATTTGTTTTGATAAAGACGAAATAGTACATCTTGCAAAACAAATTGAAACTTATCAAATTAGTATTTTGCCATATGAAGATTGTTGTACTGTTTTTGTACCATCGCGTCCAACTATTAAACCAAACTTGCCGACAGTATTAGCCGAAGAAGAAAAACTAAACTTTAATTTGTTGATTGAAAATTGTTTCCAAAAAGTCGAAAGTAGAGAATTATAAAAAAGGCGGTTACTTACCGCCTTTTTATTATTTAAAGATTTTTGGTATATATTTTAAGATTGGTTCTGGTTTTTCAAGTACAACTGATACTATGCAATCTTTAATTTCGTCAAGAACTCTGCGGTCAACTTTTTTCAAATTTGTAATAAACGGTAATCCTATGCGTACGCCGCTGGTTTCAACAGCAGAACGCGGGTCATCTTGAATTTTATTTTTATTGGTTACTATGCCGAATTTTTGTTCTAATTCATCTTGAACTTGGCGTCCAGATTTATTAGTATCGCGTAAATCAATTAAAAATAAATGTGTTTCAGTTTTATCCGAAATGATTTTAATTCCTTCTTTTTTTAATTCTTCACATAGGTAGTTTGTATTTTGTACAACTTTTTCCATATAACGACGGTAGTTAGCCGTAAATGCTTCTTCTAAACAAACAGCTTTAGCCGCAATCACATGCATTAGTGGTCCACCTTGTGAGCCTGGGAAAACCGCTTTATCAATTGCTTTGGCAAACTCTTCTTTACATAAAATCATGCCGCCGCGTGGTCCGCGTAAAGTTTTGTGTGTGGTTGTAGTTACAACATCTGCCCATTTCATTGGGTTAGGGTAAAGACCAGCGGCTACTAAACCTGCAAAATGTGCCATATCAACCATAAAATAAGCCCCAACAGATTTAGCAACTTTTGCAATGCGTTCGAAATCAATCACCAAACTGTAAGCGCTGCATCCAGCTACGATAATTTGTGGTTTGTGTTCTTTAGCGAGTTTTTCTAAAGATTTATAATCTAAAACACCTTTAGCATCTAATCCATAGTTAACAACATTATAAATTTTACCAGAAAAAGAAACTTTGGCACCGTGTGTTAAGTGTCCACCTGCATCCAACGACATGGAAAGAATTGTGTCGCCAGGTTTTAATAGTCCAAAATAAACCGCCATATTTGCCGAAGAACCGCAGTGGGGTTGTACATTAGCATGTTCTGCATCGAATAATTTACAAGCTAAATCACGGCAATAGTTTTCGACTTCGTCAACAACTTCGCAACCAGAGTAATAGCGTGCACCAGGGTAGCCTTCCGCATATTTGTTGGTTAAGCAACTTCCCATTGCGCGCATAACATTTTTGCTGGCAATGTTTTCACTAGCAATTAAGTTAATTTTACTCCATTGCCTTTTGTTTTCTTTTTGAATGAGTTTTTGTATTGTATTCATTAAAATAATTATATATAGAGCGTTAAAAATAGGCAAATCAAAAAAAGCCAATCGTTTTTACTGTTTTGTTTTTCTTTAAAGTATTCTTGTGCCATTTGACTTGCTTCTGTGCTTTCATAAAAATCTTGAATTTCTGTCATAGTATCTTTTATGAAATCTTTGGTATATGTTGACACATCCGACACATACTAAGAGTATGGAAAAAAGTAGCAGTACAAAAACAACAAAAAAAGCTAAAAAAGGTAGTGCCATGAAAAAACTTGGCAAAACCATTAAGGATACTTTTGTTGAAATGAGTAGTAGTTTGGCTGGTTGGATTGATGATACAGGTAATCAATTTATGGGAAAAAAGAAACGCAGAACAACCGCACCAAAGAAAACTTCGACCACGCAACAAAAAACTGCAACTACCCAGACAACAAGTAATCCTAGCAATAATTAGTTCAACTTATAAAAAGTTTATTACGACCAACATATAATGTGTTGGTCTTTTGTTTGTTTTTGATGCTATAATTCAATGTATGGGACGATATCGTCGCGGAAGAAGAAAAGTATATACAGAAAGGAGAAAACTTACTCCTACTTTTGTTGTTTTACTTTGTACCTTTGTGATATGTGCCGTTATTTTTTGTGGGTATAATTTATACCCTGACTATATTTATCCATTTTTTTATGGTCATCATGAAAACAGTACGCTTGATGTCGAATTCATTAAAAGTAAAGACTTATCCATTCATTTTTTAGAATTAGGGAATCAGTACACAGGGGATTGTACTTTGATTAAAGCAGGTAATGTAGAAGTTTTGATTGATGCTGGATCCAAGGCAAGCTCCATATCGACCATTAAGAACTATCTTGACCAATATGTTCTCGATGGTACTATCGAATATGTAATTGTTACGCATGCTCACGAAGATCATTACGCTGGATTTGCTACGCCCGAAAAAACATTAAGTTTATTTGATCTTTACAATGTGAAAACGGTAATTCAATTTGCACAAGTTACGCCCGAAACTATGGAAAGAAATATTTACGCGAATTACTTACGCGAATTAAATGAATTGCAAACACGATGTAATACCAAAGTTTTTAATGCTTTGGAATGTGTTGAAGAAACAAATGGGGCAAAATCCCAATATCTATTAACTGAAAATATTGTACTTGAAGTTCTTGATCATCGATATTACCGTGAAGTAGCCAGCACGGAAAATAACCATTCGGTTTGCTGTCAGGTAATTCAAAACAACGACAAATATTATCTTTTTACTGGTGATCTTGAAAAAGCAGGCGAAGAATCTTTGGTTGCAAGTAACAAACAATTAACCAAAGTTGAACTATATAAGGCAGGGCATCACGGATCCAAAACCAGTTCGCATAATGTCTTACTGGAAGTAATTCAGCCCAAAATAGTTTGTGTTTGCTGTTGTGCTGGAAGTAATGAATATACTTCTACCAATGAGAATCAATTTCCAACACAAGACTTTATTGACCGTATTGCTATCTATACGGAAAAAGTTTATGTTACAACTATCTATGAGGAACAAAAAGAAAACAAGTTTGCATCAATGAACGGAAATATTGTCGTATTATGTAATCAATATGATCTGAGACCAGATGTACAATGTTCAAATAATGCAATTATTCTTAAAAAGACCAAGTGGTTCAAGCAGAATCGTAATTGTCCAACAGTTTGGTTATAATATTTTTAAGATAAAGTCACATACTATTATTAGGCATCTAAAGTGTTACATTGACAAGAAGTTATGATTTATTTATAATTTATAGAATAACAAATGAAAAAAACATCGAGAAGTTTTAAGTTTTTAATTGTATCATGCATTGTTTTTTTGTGTGCAACAATCGGCTTTGTTCTTAATGTATCATTACCTAATACTTTCAGAGTTAGTGCGTTTACTTTGGGTGTGAAAAACTCATTATCCAATAGTGATGTTGAAAATTTTGGTGACGCAGTAGCTGCAATGAATTCACAATATCCAATTGAAGACAATGATTTAGTTTTCTTTCATAAAGAAAAAAATTTGACACAAAATCAAGATGGAGATTTCATTGTTAATAAACAAACTTTTGCAAACTTAACAAATACATCTTTTGAAATAATCAGTGAAAATGCTACAACAAATCAAATGCGTTCCTGCGCTGTTGATGCATATTATTTAGAAGAACTTGCCGCTCAAAATAGCTATGAAGTAACACATGGCGAAAATAATATAATTTTAACGCGTAAATATGCAACCAGGCGTTTGGTCTTGGAAACCACAAACCCAAACTTTGATAGATGTGGTGCAGTGGCTGTCGCTAATATCAATAATTTATATATTTTGCAATACGCTTCGATTGAAGAAACAAAGGCAGCATATGAATATTATTTAAATCAATCATGCATTAATTATGTTGAAGTTGATATTATTTGTTGGGTTGAAGATGAAGAGTGCAAAGAGAGTGAAGTTATGCCAGCCGGTCTCGGAGATTCTTATTCATATAAGACATGGGGTGCGGAAGCCATGGGCGTTCCGGCTTATTCCGAATATTTACGCAGTCTTGTTGATGCAGACAACACAGATTATGACTTGCCTGAAGTAGTTGTTGCTGTGTTAGATACAGGAATCGATACAGACCATCCTTGGTTTACAGACCGTTTATTATATGACGGAAATGGAAAAATTATTGGAAAAGATTATACCAATGTTCACCCTGATGAAGAATATGATTTTGAAGACGAACATAGTCACGGAACACATTGTTCTGGCATTATTTGTGATATGACCTTATCTAATGTCAAGATTCTTCCATTGAAATTTATGGCAAAAAAATCAGATGGAACTTCTTCTGGATCCGGTTCAGGTGCTATTTCAGCAATGTATTATACCATGCAATTAAAAGAACAGGGGTATAATGTAGTTGCAATTAATATGAGTTTTTCTAGCAAGCAAAATGATAATTTTTATAAAGACATCATAAAATACTTATATGATGCGGATATTATGCCCGTTGCCGCTTCCGGTAATGACGGTCATGATGCGTCAAATAATTCTCCGGCGAATGTTAAAACATCAATTACTGTTAGTGCAATATGTCGTGATTTAACACTTGCCAGTTTTTCGAATTTTGGGTCACTTATCGATGTATGTGCTCCTGGTGTTTCTATTAATAGTGCAAATAATGATGGAGGGATAGTTGGTAAACAAGGAACATCAATGGCGGCACCGCATGT
>JAFYKU010000062.1 GCA_017537405.1 Clostridia bacterium | reverse complement strand
TAGCATTCATAACCCAATGAGGATAAATATGATGTAGTAATTCCAGTTCCAGAACCACATTCAATTATAGGTTTACCATTGTTTGCGTTTTTAAGTATCAGATTAAAAAAATTTTGTCTTAACCTGGTTTTCTTTTTCATTATGCTTTGCCAATCGCGGTTTAAAAATGCTTCAATATTACCAAATTTTTCAATCTCTTTATTAATATAAACTTCGCTCCATGTTTTTGTCATATTGAAATTATAACAAATTAATTCTATAAATTCAATATTGACATTTAGAATATATAGAATTATTATTAAGTTAATTAGAATTGTACAAGTCTTATTAATTGTTATCATAAAAGGAGTGAAATGGTAAATAAGACAAAGAAGGCTTTAATTACTGGTATTATAGGTCAAGATGGTTCATATCTTTCAGAGTTATTACTTGAAAAGGGGTATCAAGTTTATGGATTACGAAGGCGTAGAAGTGATGCTAGTTTTGGAAATGTAAATCACATTAAAGACAAGATAAAAATTATATATGGTGATTTAACAGATATGGTTTCGTTAGTTAACGCAATTAAAGAATGTATGCCAGACGAAATTTATAATCTTGCAGCACAATCTTTTGTCTCTCCTAGTTTTACTAATCCAGTTTCAACATCATTGGTGAACGGAATTGGTGTTATAAATTTACTTGAGGCAGTTAAAACAGTAAAGCCCGATACAAAAGTATATCAAGCATCTACATCGGAAATGTATGGGGAAGTTATTGAAAGTCCCCAAAAAGAAACAACACCATTTAATCCACTAAGTCCTTACGGTGTATCAAAGGTATTTGCTCATTATACTGTTAAAAACTACAGAAGTAGTCATGGATTATTTGCGTGTTCTGGAATACTTTTTAACCATGAGAGTGAGCGACGAGGATTGGAATTTGTTAGTAGAAAAATAACAGATGCAGTAGCAAAAATATATTTAGGTAAACAAGAGGTATTAGAACTTGGTAACATTAATACACAAAGAGATTGGGGACACGCCAAAGATTACGTACGGGCAATGTGGTTAATGTTGCAGCAAGATAAGCCGGACGATTTTGTTATTTCTACTGGAAAATCCTGTACGGTGCGAGATTTTGCGTCCAAAGCTTTTTCTATGGTAAATAAACAAATTGAATGGGTCGGGGAAGGAATTAATGAATTTGGAGTCGATGTTTCGACAGGTAAAAAACTTGTTAGTATAAATCCAGATTATTTTCGACCTAACGAAGTAAATGCTTTGCGGGGCGATTCCACGAAGGCAAAAAACAAAATTGGTTGGTATCCTAAAATAAGTTTAGAAACTATGATTAAAGACATGGTTGCAAATGATATTAAAATTAATGAGGTAATAAGGGGGTAATAACAAACAATTATGGATAAACTTATTAATGACAATTTACGTATATCGATAACAGACGCATGTAATTTGGATTGTATTTATTGTTCTAACGAAGGGCAACCGCATAGTATAAGAAATAATGCTAGATTTTTAAGTTTAGATTTTGTAAGGGCCTTATGTGCTAGAATAAAAAACGATCAACTTTTTGTCCAGCGCGTAAATATAACAGGTGGTGAACCAATGTTACATCCTCAGCTAAATGATATAGTTCAGGAATTTGCTAAAATAACTAAAAATGTGGCATTGAACTCTAATGGAATTTTATTAACAGAAAAAAATATACAGAACCTTATTGGTAATGGTGTTAATACATTTAAAATAGGGTTAGATAACATTGTTGGCGACGAAACAAAGCCTTGTTTTACTAAACGGAAAGGACTGGTAGAAAAGGTAAAAAACAATATATTACTTTGTAAAGAAAAGTTAAATGATACATCAGTTGATGTCGTGTTATCTAATGCAAACATTTCATCAATAGATAAAATGGTTGAATTTATTATAAAAAATAAATTAACTAATTCAATTTTTATCGAGTTATTACCATATGATTTTTGGGGAAATGGGGAAATACCTTTAAATGGTATTTCATTTGGAAAACTTTATTCAATTTTACAAGAAAAATCAAAAACTATTAATCATGATTATTCTACTAAGCGTGGTCTCCATAAATTAGTTGTTAACGGTGATATTAATTTGGCATACGCTGAAGATTTTTGTAAAAAGAAATTATGCAAAAATCTTTGTACAAGAATAGATGCTGGTGGTAACTTTCTTCCGTGTGTTAAAAAGAATAAATTAATACCAATTGATTTAAGCAAAGCTTTGCGTCCTCAGTTAGTTAATTATCAAGGTGAATTATGTCATCAAAATTAATATTTATTGAAGGACTTCCTGGCTCGGGTAAGACAACATTGACTAAAAAAGTTTTACTTAGATTAAAAC
Organism: Clostridia bacterium; assembly: GCA_017537405.1. Taxonomy (GTDB): domain Bacteria; phylum Bacillota; class Clostridia; order Christensenellales; family UBA1242; genus RGIG8050. Next base: position 6,749 of record JAFYKU010000062.1, on the reverse strand, counting down.
AAAAAAACCCAGACGCTAAGGCTTTTTTAGAATCTGAATTACCTAACCCAATAAATTTTGCTGGATATGCATATCTAACATTAAATGAATTTGATAATTTAAAAAAAAGATACCCAAACTGTGAGTTTGTGCATGCGGTTTTTTCTAGTGAATACGTACTTGTGCCGTATCCATTTTCTGCAAATCAATTTAAAGAAACAGAAGAATACCCCAAAGAACTTGTACAATATTTAAGAAGTAAGGAATTTTCATGTAGGCCACAGAATAAAGTGGGTTTTAACGTCTATAGTAAAACTATGCTTGATAGATGGAATGTTTTTTCTAACGGATTAACAGGTAAAGAAGAATTTGTTTTTGACGGGGACATATTACAGCATCCGCTTGATGATATTTTACATAACTATGATATACCTCAATCACAAATTGAAAGTCATATATTGAAAACCGCGGATATAATATCTAAGTTAAATGCAAAAGTATTTTATATCTCTCAAACTAATATAGAAGAGAGTTTGGCAAGAGTAGCTGTTGAACGTAAAAGAAGTATTTTTATTGACCCTATTTGGCATGAACATTGGCGCAAACGAAAAAGTATTGAGCTAAATATTATAAAAAATTTACCAATTAAATCTCAAATAATAGATAATTCTAATTATGATTGGACAAATGTCTACAATACAATTGTGCGAGGCATCGAAAAATGAGAAAAAGTGTTATTTCACATATGTTTAATACGAATGCAATGAAGGTTAGTCCATATAACAAACCATTTAATTATAGAACTGGTTTTGGTCCATACATATATCAAGCACAATATTTGTTTGGTGGAGAAGATGCAGCCAACGAAATATTAGAAATTATCTCTGAATATAGGAATAATCCAATTCAACTAATACAAATTTTAAGTGATAAGATAAATCTTCAATATCAGCAAAATGAATCATATAAAGATACAATAAACTACTTAAAAAAATATATTGAATCTACAGTTAATATTAAAAATATTGATATAATTTCTGGAGGAGAAAGACGAGATTGGTTTTTCTCGTTATTATTAGCTCAATTATTTAATAAACCTCATTTAACGATATTTAAAAATGGAAATATGTATGTTAATGACAATAGTCATCCAGTAACAAAACAAAATATGACAGGTGTAAGGGCTTTACATATAACAGATAATTTAGTTAAAGCAAAAAGCTTTAATAATGCATGGATACCCTTCACAAAGCAACTAGGAATAACAATAACCGATGCGGTTTCGGTTTTTGATAGATGCAATATAGGACATCATATATTGGAAGAAAATAAAATTAACCATAAAGCGTTATTTTCGGTAAATTCTAATTTATTCGGCGAGTTTTTAATGGAAGGACATATTAATGAAAAGCAATACAAATTACTTTGTTTGTTTTCTTTAGATGAACAAAAATATAGAGAAAATATAAATCAAATAATATCAGAAATTGAACGATGTTAGTAAACAAAAGTCCTTAAAAATAGATCGCATCACTTTGGTTATGCAAAAGTTTAATTCAGTTTATGTGAGTTCAAAAAAAATTAGGGTTTATTTAAATCAGTCCATTCAAATCATTAACAAATTTTGTTAGGATTTACAGCTGATAAATCAAAATAACAAAACAGTGGTCAAAATTTTTTTTATCAGTTTTTATTCTTAAAAGGATATAAAAATACAATTTAAAATCATCTTCACAGAAAAATTAATTGTTTTAGATAGAAATTTCTATTTAAAACTGTTTGAAACGTACAAAATTTGCTCAATTGAGATCCTGGCGTGCACTTGTCTTGATACGAGTGGCGTCGCTTCGCTCCGCCAGACAAGCACCCGCCAGTTCCCAAACCAGTGGCTGAAATTGGGGTGGCGCGCAGGCTTTCCGCCAACCCCAATTTTCTTTCCAGCCACTGTTGCTTAATCGCTTTTCTTCATTCGGGCGATTACTTCGGGACTGACTGTACCTTGTAATACACCCGTGTCGATACATTTGAAGTTGTCAAAGAGCAGTAGTTTTTTATCTTCTTGACCGATACGGCAAACGACATCGTCGTTGGCAATGTCAGAGATAAAATACTGGGGAAGGTTTTTGCTATACACAATTTTATTGTTTGTTTTTTCGATGTACTTGGTTAAATAAGCTAATGCGTTTCCAAGTTTGCGTTCATGTTCGTCAATTTCCTTGAAGTCGGATCGACCAAAGCGTTGATTAAAATAGGTGGACTGAAAAGTTTGTTGCATCTTGTGAAACTGTGTACTGTAATCGCTAACTGCAATTATTTCGCCGGGTAGTGTGCCTTCTGGAATATTAAATAATCCGTGAAAATGTAGGCGACCAGTTTCTGGTGCTCGTTCCCAAACTCCCATATATTTCCAATTCTTGCGATAGCAAAAATTTCGTAGGCAAGTACGAATACCTTTCTTAAAACTTTCTTCGGTATGTTTTCTATCGTCGTAAGTAAAAGTACAAAAATAATTAAAACCTGCTAAGTATGCTTTGCGACTCATTCTCACTCTGCGAACTATTTTGTTTCGTTGTTTACGGGCAAGGTTCATTTTAACAAATTCTTCACAAGATTCTGTTTGGCTAAAATAGGGAAGCATGTCTTGTATAATTTGTGCTTTGCGAAAGTGATAATTGCAATCTCGGTATTTGTCGTAAAGCTGGTTAAATAAATCACGACGAGTGGTTAATTCTTGACAAATTGTATCTTCAATTTTGATACAGTTGGAAGCAGAGGGCTCTTGTACAGAGTCCTCTTTTTCCTGACTGTAATTAGGACTGGGAATACTAATTAAATCACCATAGTCCCGATGGTTAATTTGTTCTTCGACAATTCGTACCGTATGAGGAATAGCGATGTAATGACTGCCATCAAAATAGACTTTGGCATCTAAGTAGGGCATTCTAAAGCCTTTCTTTTCGCCTGCTTTTGATATTTACGGTCATCTCGATCAATTTGTCTAAATGCTTTCTTCATGTTCCTGAAGATGTATTTGTTAATCTTTTGATTGTACTTCTCGGGGACAAATTCGGCAGTATCCAGTGTATGACTAAATGTTTCGTAGTAATGGTCGAGTACCGAATTGATCAGTTCATTCTTGTGAAAATTTATCATGCGGTTTTCCTCCTTTGATAAAAATTTGGTGGTAACTCGTCATCGTTCTTGGTTAAGTATTCAATGTAACCTTCCATCGTTTCAGCTGTCGGTTCGGCTTGCACATAGTCAAAGTCTTCGTCAAAATGACCTTCATAAAACTTGGGTTTGCAAGACTGACTGTTATAACAAGCAAAGACATTGTAGTCAGCGATGACGGTTTCTTCGGTATAGCAACTGGTATCTTTTTTGCCAGACGCAATATACCTATCGAATAAACTACTGTTTTCAATTTTGCGTATTTTCCATTTCAGTTGGTTAACTTGACCGTATTCGTCATAACCTAAATCTAATTTTACGATTTCAATAAATTGTGCCAATTCACGAATATTTACATCAATCAACATTGGTCGTTGCGTGTCTAAATAAATGTCTAAATCATTGTGGCCGTGTTGTTCGTACCACCGACTTTGCCAATCAGGGAAGTACATACTCAATCTGCTGTTCAGGTACTTTTGAGCTTCAGTAATGCAGATTACTTCATACGGTAAATTGAAATGTGTCTTAACAAAGGGATTGGCAAAGCCTAAACGGTACGGGTTAATCCGGCGATTATATCTCATACTGTATCTAAATTTTTTGAACTTCATATCGTAATTTGCAGACACACAATGAGTTGGAATTGTCTTAATACTTGCAAAACCACTTAATTGTTTGGTTACGATTTCTTTCGTCATGGCACGGTTGCGTTCTGTGTTAAAAGTTTGTTCGTGTGCGATGTGAGTCATAAAGCAAGTCTTACCAGTGCGTGGTGGTGCAAAAATGATGGTAATCATTATGCCACCAAATCAAGCGTTGGGGATTTGAATAATACATAATTAAAGCCATGATAATAGTTAACTCCGTCGGTCCAAATGCTAGTACCATTGGGGAGTATTTCACCATACCAAGTAATTGGATACCAAGTGCGTGTTGCTACATCCAAAATGTATTGATTGGTGTTTTGTGAATAGTAATAATTTTCTCCGTCTGACCAAATATAAGCACCATTAAATGAATCAAGACCGTTCCATGTAATTGGATTCCAAGTGTGTGTTGCAACATCTAAAACAAAATGATTAGTTTTATTGGAACAATAATAATTAATGCCGTCCGTCCATATATTTCCACCAGAAAATGCATCAAAACCATTCCAAGTTATTTCTTCAAATTCATTGGTCGAAAAATTATATTTGTAGTGTTTATATTTTGTCCAGTTAGCATCAATACTACCAGATGCATAATAATCAATTCCGTCAGTCCAAATAGCACCTTGATTAAGATGCCCATTGCCATTATATAACCAAATTTCATCTTTAGATTTTGTTACTTTTGTCCAGGTGCTTGTTGCTAAATCTAATTGATAAAAGATAGGGTCAAGATTGCCATTGTAATTATAGTAGTAACATACATCTCCAATGACAACGATTTCATAACCAGCGAACGACCTAAACCCGTTCCATGTTATTTCCTCCCAAGTGTGAGTATCTACATTTAAGATATAATGAAGGTAAAAATTATTTCCATAGCTGCGATAATAACTCGAGTAATAATAATTACCACCGTATGCCCAAACATTGTTGGCAGCTATTGAGACACTCGGATCTATGCCTGTCCATGTCATTGAACGCCAATTATCTATATTGATTTTCGCTACAAAGATGGTATCTGCAAGGATTTGATAACTAGCAACATCAATCATAGCATCATCTATTTGCCAACCTTCAAATGTATCTTCGGTTTCTACAATAACGATACTGTCGTCGGCATAATTTCCTTTACGAATTTTTTGTACAGCAATTACTTGATTATCGTTCATAAAAGTAACGGTGCATAACTTTTCAAATGTTGCTAAATAAATCGTGTCTGCTGTTACGGGTGTTACATCTATGTCATTAACAATATCTATTCCATTGATTGACCAACCCAAGAAGATGTGGTCTGTTTTGGTTTGGTCCGTTGGAATGGTTGCATATTCACCGTTACGAATATTTTGTACATTGACAATTTGCTCATCTAACATAAAGGTAACGGTGTGTACTTTTATATAAACTGCATAATAGGTTGTTGTTTCAGTTACATTGATTGAATCTATGTTGTCGATTACATCGACGCCGTTTAATGACCAACCCAAGAAATCATAACCGTCTTTGTATGGTGGGGTTGGTAGTGTGGTAAATTCGTTTTCGACCACATATTGATTGTCATGAAGTTGATTGTCGCTCATGAATTGAACGGGATATTTACGAATAACATCTGCTACGAATTTTGTGTTAGTATCCATAATATAAGTGTCGCTTAATAAAGCACCTTCGCCGTTTACTTTCCAACCATTGATGATTAGTGTTTCAGTATTTGCAGGTTGAGTGAGTGTAATTTCAGCACCTTTGTTAACAACTTCAATTTTCCAAACGCTACCGTCAATTTCATAAGTAGCAACAACTTGTTCTGTGTTTTCCATAGTCGCAATAAAGTTTTCGTAATAACTGACACTAGCTTGTAATTCATTAATGCGATTATTTAATGCTGTAATTTGAGCACTGGCATTTTGGGATAAGCCAGACATGGTATGAATCTGATTATTCAAACTAATAATTTGTTCGTTAAGATTAGTAATCGTTGTTGCATTAATTTGATTGGTGGTTTGCAGTTGTACATTGATAGATTGTAAATTACTAATTTGTGTATTTAATTCGTTAATTGTATTTTGATTTTGACTTTGATTAGTTTCTAATTGCGAAACCGTACTTTGTAATTCTGTGATTTGATTATCTAAATTTTTAATAGTTAAATCGTTTTCATTCTTAACTGTTTGAAGATTGGATACTTGTGATTCCAAACTTTGCTTTTGCTTAACTAAATTTTCGATCTGTGAATTACACGCTTGATTGTTGTTGGTTAAAGTTGTGATTTGAAAATTCAACTGTGAAATTTTATCGTTCAGTGATGTGATGGTATCTCGATATTCAGCAATGAGAGTAGTATATTCTGCTTTGTCTTTAAGAGCATTGCTGTAACCATCTTCGTATGATTTATTTAAGTCTTCGTTAGTATAAACACCAGTGTTCGCCATGCCAGTTTTAACTTTGTTAAAGTTAATGACACCCCAAGTAATTGAGAAGGCTAAACCCGAGATGAAGACTAAACTAAATATAATGCTTAAGATTTTTTTAGTCATAGAATAACCTCCTGATAAATTTGATTTACACGCAAGCGAATACCATTGTCGGCAAAGTATTGTTCCAGAAAGCTTGCGTTTTCTTTGCCGGTGGTTGTGATAGTTAATTGTGTTTTACCGCTTAAAAATAAAATTGATATTTGCATATCTGCTTGTTGCACGATATTGCCATCTGTGTTGTAAAAATCGACTTTGACAGTTGCATAGATTGAACCTGCTTTGACTTCTGCATTGATTAAAACATAGTCATTTAAGACGACCTGATAAGTATTATCTAGTCCGTTAAAGTTATCTATCTTGGTTAAATCTTTCTCAAAAGTATATGTATTAGTGTCGTCATAAAGGTCGTGATAGAACACAAGTGATGTCGATGAGTAATTAAATGTTTCTTCACTAAATCGGTTGGTGATGTCAATAGAAC
>JAFYKU010000061.1 GCA_017537405.1 Clostridia bacterium | reverse complement strand
GAGCGCGTGCTGCATTCATCAATTCATCTGTCCAATGCAAACCTGCTGTCGGAGCTGCTGCACTGCCATCAATTTTTGCATATACCGTATTATAATTTTCCTTGGTTGCTTGCCCATTTTGAATATAATGCGGTAATGGGATTTCACCGATTTCGTCAATCACTGCTTCTAAATTTTGAGAACCATCAGCACATACTAATTTCATAATCGCAGTTCCCGACACAATATCCTTACTTTTTAATGTAGCTTGTATACGATTAGCTATATTAACAACATCACCAACTTTTAAGCGGCGCATTGGTTTTACCAAAACTTCGTAATCCGTAAGTGTGATTTTTTTAAGTAATAATACTTCGATTTGCGCACCTGTAGTTTTATGCCCAAGTAAACGCGCTGGTATAACACGAGTTTCATTAATAACAACCACATCACCGCTACGCAGGCAAAATAAAATATCTTTAAATTTAGAAATATATGATTGAGAATTTTTGCGGTCATAAACCAACATTTGACAAGCATCGCGTGGTTCCATTGGAGCCGACGCAATCATACTTTCCGGTAAATCATAATCATAATCAGACAAAAAAGCCACATACACTATATACAACAAAACTTAAACTATAAGCAAGCAACAAATTCATAAAAAAGACTTTAATGCCCGTTTTGCGACCACAGTGATGGTTAATTGCAGTTTGTGCCGCTAAACATTTTGGATATAAAGTAAAAAAAGTAACCAAAGACAACACCACTGGTAATGATAAATTTTGAACTAGATTAGGAAAAAATAAAAGAACGGAAACTGCAGATTCTTTCGCAATAATACCAAATAACAAAGCGCAAACTATCACTGGCTGATTTAGACCAATTGGCGCAAATAAAGGCGCAAAAACGCCACATATTGCATAAAGTATTGAATCTTCATAATTATTCACAAATTTAAAACTAAATGAAAAGCGAGCTAAAAAAACGATTACAAAAGCGCTGACAACAAAGGCAATAAAAATTTTTTTAGCAAATATTAATGTTTGTTGCAATGTATCCAAAATACATTGCCATAAATTAGGAAACTTTATTTTAACATACTGTGTTTCATTATTTATTTGTTGTTTGGAAACAAAACACAAAACGATAAAGCCAATAAAAATACAAATACTATAAAGTATAAAAATAGACCATAGCGGGAAATTTATGACAGATAATAATAAAAAAGTCAACATGGGCAATTGTGCTGTACAAGGAATTAAAGATAAAAAATATACCAAACGATTGCGTTGTGGGTTTTCTCGTGCAGCACAAACTGCCATAGTTGTACAATTAAATGTTAAACAGAGCGGTAAAACATTGTTTATAGGTAGATGAAACAAACGAGCAATACTACCCAATACTCCACTTTTTTCCAATATAGAAAGTATTAAATATAAAATAAAAACTTGCGGAATAAATTCCACTAACACACTTAAAATTTCCAGTAATGATGGCACATTAAATGTATATTATTTTTGTGTATTAATTTTGCGTTGTTTTGTATAAAGACGAGCAGTTTCGAATTGCATATATAAAGGAGCAATTAAAAACAATGATGAGTAAGT
>JAFYKU010000009.1 GCA_017537405.1 Clostridia bacterium | reverse complement strand
TTTTATCCGTTTTGCAACGCATTAAACTATCAGTCGCAACTCAACGCGAAGACTTCCGTAATCGTATCGAAAATGTATCTTTGGCTGAGGTTAATTATGCCGTACTAATGGGCTTAGATTCTGTAAATCTGAAATCAGATGTTGAATTAGGTGGCGTTGATCAGTTATTAAACTTCGGTCAATGCCGTTTAGTTCAAGAAATTTACCAACAAAAACCCGAAATTGCTTTTGGTACACCAATTTTAGAAGGTTTGAGTGGTGACGGTCGAAAAATGAGTAAGAGTTTCAATAACTATATTGCAGTTAACTCTCCTGCTGGAGATAAGTTTGGTAAATTTATGTCATTACCGGATAGTCTATTATTGAAATATTACCAGGCATATGGATATTTGTACTCCGAAGAAATTCCAGAATTAGTTAAATTTATCCAAGAAAATCCTTTAGAAGCAAAAAAACAATTGGCGACATATTTTGTTTCAATTGATGGCAATAATTTAGAAATTGGACGAAAAGAACGCGAAAACTTTGAACGCAAATTTTCTAAACGCGAATTAACAGACGCTGATTTTATTAAAGTCACAGTGGCTTCGAATACTACTTTAATTAACGCAATCGCTGCGACTGGTAAATTTGCTTCCAACGGTGAAATTAAACGCTTAATTTTGGCAGGAGCTGTTACTGACTTAGATACCAAAGAAAAATTGAATCTTAGCTATATTTTGACAAGAAATGTCAAAATTAAAGTAGGGAAACTAAATACATTTAAAATAGAGGTAAAATAAAATCATGAAAGACGAACGCATTGCCAAATTAGCTAGTAATTTATTGAATTACAGCTGTAAATTACAAAAAGGACAAACAGTTATCATAGAAGCCAGTATTGAAGCTAAGGACTTAGTCAAAGAATTAGTCCGTCAAACATATGAAATTGGGGGTTATCCTTTTGTGCGCTTGAGTGATGGCGAAATTAGTCGCGAAGTTATGAAAGGTATGACAGAAACACAAGCAAAAAAAGCTTGTGAATATACTATGCCATTATTTGAGGGAGCATCTGCATATATTGGTATTAGTTCACCTGCGAATAAATTTGAAAGCAGCGATGTGCCAGACGGGAAAAAACAAATTTATAGCAAATTCTATGGTAAACCAATTCATATGGATACCCGCGTTTGCAAAACTAATTGGGTAATTTTGAACTACCCTAATCCTGCCTTAGCACAATTAGCCCAAATGCCTAGCAGCGCATATGAAGATTTTTTCTTTGATGTTTGTACTTTGGATTACTCCAAAATGGACCAAGCAATGCAAAATTTGAAAAAATTAATGGAAAAAACTGACAAAGTTCGATTGGTAGCTCAAGATACTGATTTAACATTCTCAATCAAAGGTCAACCAGCAGTCATATGTTCTGGATCATGTAATATTCCAGATGGTGAGATTTATACTTCTCCAATTAAAACGTCAATCAATGGGAAAATTTGCTTTAATATTCCATCTTTGCATAAAGGCATTATTCATGACAATATTACCTTGGAATTTTAAGATGGTAAAGTTATAAATGAAAAATCTTCCCATACCGCAGAATTAACAGCAGAATTGAATGTTGATGATGGTGCTCGTTATGTCGGTGAGTTTGCTTTAGGTGTTAATCCATATATTACAAAACCGATGTATGATACTTTATTTGACGAGAAAATTTCCGGTTCGATTCATATGGCTCTGGGTAATGCTTATGATGATGCACCAAATGGCAATGTAAGTCAAAATCATTGGGATATTGTCTTATCTATGCTCCCAGAATATAAAGGCGGACAAATTTATTTTGATGATGTATTAATCCGTGATAATGGTTTGTTTGTTTTACCCGAATTAAAATGCTTAAACCCAGAAAATTTAAAGTAAATTTTAAATTCTTTCACTAAATTTAACCCAATCAACATTATTCCAGAAAGCATCAATATATCCTTGTCGTTTATCTAGATAATTAAGGAAATACGCGTGTTCCCATACATCTAAGCAAAGTATTGGCGTCCCGTCTTGCGGGACTCTTTGATTTGATGTATTGCGAATTTCTAATTCTTTTTGGTCATTGCGTATCAACCAAGTATACCCCGACCCAAAAACACTTAACGCGTATTCTGTAAATTTTTCTTTGAAATTTTTCCAACCACCAAAAGCATTTGTGATTTCTTGTGTTGCTTGTGGAGTAATTCCAATAACAATTTGTCCTGTGGCAGGTCGCAACTCGGTAAAATAGAAAAAGTGGTTATACACTCCTCCAGCATACCTTAATAAATCTTGTTCTTGATTTTTTGTTGCATAATCAATTAATTCTGTTAAAGTTAATTTTTGCAAGTCCAACCTTTGTTCTAGTATTTTGTTTAAGTTGCTAATATAATTTTGTAGAATTTCTCCATAATGTACGCGCATTGTTTTCTCATCAATAAAAGGACTTAACGCGCCCAAGTTATAATTCAATTTAATATTAAAAAATGGATAAGTCATTTGTTCCCAATTTTTTGTTGCATTTTCCATATCCATGAATATGACAAAGTTACTCAAAAGTTGACTAAATTCGATTTCTATAATACGGGATAGTTCTTTTTATCTTTGCAACATATGCATTAGTTTCTTTAAATGGACACGAAGTTAATTTGGTTTTATTTTCTGCAGCAAGCCAACGGGCTACATTACCCTCTCCCGCATTATAAGCAAATAATGCAGTATCTACATCTCCAAATTTTTTTATTAAATATGACAAGTATTTGGCTCCTAAATTAATATTAACTTTTGGGTTAAATAAATCGATTTCACCTTCTGCTAATGAAGAAGCGGTCGAAGGCAATAATTGCATTAAACCAATCGCGTTTTTCGGTGAAATTTTACTTTTATCAAAACTACTTTCTGCATTT
>JAFYKU010000060.1 GCA_017537405.1 Clostridia bacterium | reverse complement strand
ATTTACAAGAAATGCAGATTGATAGTTACAATGAAGCATTTATGAAATTTGTCGTTAATAAATCTAATTGGTCAGACATTAAGGGAAACATGGGGCTACTTGCCCGCGTCTATGATTGGTTTAAAACAAGAACGGAACTTGATTTGACACAGACAAATAATGTATCATTGCCCACCAAAGAAGAAGATAGATTCAAAGTATTGGTGTATGAAACCGCAGAGAACGGAATTGACCGTATGCACTGGCGAGTTCCAACCATGGAATATTTAATCAAAGAATTTGAAAAAACAAAATTTACGGGAATAAATACTCCACGAGATGCAGAGATAGCGGAAGAGATATCTAAATATAATATTTATTCGCAAAAGCATTTTGATAAAGCCAAAGAAATTGATGCCGAACGTTTCAAGTTAGGTGTGAAAGACATTTTGGCAAAACCTGTTAAACAGGGCAGGATTGAAAGTTTGGACCAATATCGTAACGAAACACAAAAGTTTCGTGAACAAATGTTAAGTGATTCTGCAGAAATTTTACATGACCAAATTGAAGACACTTCATCTATCTTTTCTTATGAAGTTTTAAGTAAAAGCAATCCAGCAAATTTTGCTATGGGTTGTTTGACCAGTTGTTGTGCCACCCTTTATGGCGCAGGGGCTGGTGCCATGCGTGGGATGATTATTCATCCGGATATGCAACCATTAGTTATTCGTGATTTTGATAACAACATCGTTTCGTTTGGTATTATCTATGTCAATCGAGAAGAGGGGTATGCGGTTGTCAATGATTTCGAAGTTAACAGAAAATATGATAATTTTCAACAACGAGAAGCAATCTACCAAAAAGCAATGCAAGGGGTTACTGCTTTCGTAAAAGAATATAATCAAGAAAATCCAGCCAAACCAATTAACAAAGTAACAAGTGGCATTTCGCCTAATTGGGATGCAATCAATGAATTTATCAAAAAAAATCCAAAAAGCGAAATTTTAAAAGCGCCAAATTTTGATGATTTTAAATATGCGGGCAGTGGCTCATGGTCGGGCGATTGGCATCGTCAACAATACGAAATTTTAAAAGTGGAGGATGGACATGTTTTGTGATGAATGGTTAAAGGTAGACGCTCTTTTACAACAAAAATTAAAAGAGTTGCAAGATTTGGATCAAGAACGAGAAATGCTGATTGCCAAAGCCGAACAGCAAGGAGAAATTACACCTACGCTAAAACAAGAATTAAATGCAAGTTTGGAAAAATATAAAAAACTAGCAAACGAAATTGCAAGTTTGAAAAAGACAGCAAAATCTCTAAAAGCGTAAAACGGTCGAGGATGTTAGAATAGATAATAAAAAAATCCGCGGGTTACCATGATGGTAATGTGTTGTTTGCGGATTCTTTTATTTTAGGGATTCTTGGTGACGCAAAGGTCTTTCCTGAATCCTAGTAGTATTATGTGTCGGTTATGGAATATTATTCAAAAAACCACAAAAGATTTTGCAATAGTTTTTGATTATGTTATAATAACAAATATGGGCAATTAACTCAGCGGGAGAGTATCCGCTTGACGTGCGGAAAGCCACAGGTTCGAACCCTGTATTGCCCACCATTCAGGAATAATCCGAACTCAAATAATTTGGTTAAATATTGTGATTATAGTTTGACTTGTCTGTGTTAATTTTTGAGCGTATAATTAAGTATGTTTTTTGTTACGAGTAAATTTACACATTATATTAAAGATGAAGCAGGAGTGCGGTATCCGTGTGTGATTCCAGATACAAACAGGATATTGTCTTTAATTAAAAAATATTTGCTTGGGACCAAGAGTTTGTTGGTTGTGGCAAATGACCCGCAAGATTTCGCGATTAATGATTTGGTTGCATCTAATTTATCGAAAGCTTGCGAAATGACAAATTTAAGATTTGATGAAGTAAAAGTTTTGGATTATCGGACGATGGGGCAAGCAAAAAATTTAATTAAAAATGCTGGTTTGATTTTTATGTGTGGTGGTGAAATTTTACGGCAGTTAACTTTTTTGCAGAATATAAATTTTAAAAATTTGATTGAAAATTATAATGGTGTTGTGGTTACGGTTTCGGCAGCGTCAATGTGCCTGACGAAGACGATTTGTAATTTTCCTGAGCACGAAAAAGAAATTAGCCAGCCACGAATTGTTGATGGTTTAGGATTTATAGACTTAAAAATAATTCCGCATTTTGATGCAGAGAACTTGGTTTATCAAGGCACAACTGAATTACCAAATTTAGTTGAAGATTATATACTTCCGTATAGTGATAATGATAAAATTTATGCATTACCTAATGGTTCGTATATTATGTTCGACAGAAAAAATATAAAATTTTATGGTCCATATTGTATAATATGTGACCGAAAGGTAGAAGCGTTGAATATTTAAAAAAAACGGGCAAGTCCCGTTTTTTAATTGTATTTTGTTTCGTTCTGATTATTTGGTCGATTGTTTCGCAATTGCAGTGGCTAAAATACATTCGGCGGGGTAGTAAGTTGCAAGGCATAAGACATCAAAGACTTCAGATAAATTACCGAAAACATTAAGTAGTAACATCAAATCCGAGAAGAAGAATAACAAGCTGCCGATGCCAAGTAAAATGTTTTTGGAGTTTGGTTGTGTCACCAAATTGGAAAGACTTTTGCCAACCATTAATGAAATTATCAAAGCATAGGTGATAACGATGATTTCCATGAGTAAACTACCGAAGTCAAAGAAAGGCATACATAAAATAAAAATCACAGATGGTATGAAAATAGCGACTGCGTAAATTAAATCGCGAAGTGTAAATTTTTGCAAAAAGTTATAAGCGACAAAGTACCAAATATGTCCGACAGCGAAGAGTAAGGCACCGACAATAAATTCGATATTTAAGAAGATGTCACCTAGCATGGCAAAGAAAAGGCCGACCGTCATAGTAATGGAAAAGCGTAAACTTTGGTGTTTAGTGATAATGACATAGGCGAGATTAATCATGCCCAATAAAACAAAGAAGATGCTGGTAGTGGCTTTGATAGCGAGACCGCCCAAAGATATATAACAGATATCGCCTAAGATTACAGCTAAGATTAAAGTAATATTTAATGGTAAAATTAAATTTTTGAAAATGCTTTTCATGATACCTCTTATTTCACAAATTTTTTAATAAGTTTTGTTTTGGTTTTAGTGTATGGTTGATAGCGCAAAGGTAAATCAATCCATGTTTTTTTGTCAACTATTGATTTGATATGTGAGAATGTTTCAAAGCCTATTTTGCCGTGGTAACCACCAATGCCGCTGTGCTTTAAACCGCCGAATGGCATAGCTGAAGTTGCCAAATGGATAATGCAATCGTTTACGCAACCGCCGCCAAAGTCACATGTGTTAAGAGCTTGATTGATGCGGCGCTTGTTAGCAGAAAAGATATAGAAAGCTAAGGGGTGATGATAGGTGTTAATTTTTTGTAGAATTTCATCAAAATTATCAAAAGTTAGTACGGGTAAGACTGGTCCAAAAATTTCTTCTTGCATGGACGGACTGTCGAAATCAGCGGCAATCAATGTTGGTTCAATTTTTAGTGTTGCGTTATTATAGCGGCCGCCGAAGATAGTATTATTGGTATTGATTAAGCGAAGTGATGCATCATATTGTTTTTGGTTAATCATTTTGGGATAGTCTGCGTTACGCAATGGGTCAACGCTGTATTGCAAAACAATTTGGCGTTCAATTTCTTTTATAAGTTGGTCCTTAATTGAACTGTGACAAAGTAAATAATCTGGAGCGACACAAGTCTGTCCACAATTTAAAAATTTCCCAAAGACAATGCGTTTGGCTGCTAGTTTGATGTTTGCGGTTTCGTCTACGATGCAAGGGCTTTTGCCACCCAATTCAAGAGTGACTGATGTAAAGTGCTCTGCGGCTTTTTGCATGACGATTTTACCGACACGAGTACTGCCTGTAAAAAAGATGTGGTCAAAATCAAGGTCAAGCAGAAAAGAACATTCTTCGCGTCCGCCCAGTACGGTTAAGACTTCGTTTTGTGTGAAAGTCATTTTTATCAACTTGTAGATGATTGCACTTACATGGGGTGAGTGTTCGCTGGGCTTTAACACAACACAGTTGCCAGCTGCAATGGCATCGACCAGCGGTTCAATTGAAAGCATAAACGGGTAATTCCACGGGCTAATGATAAGGACTTGGCCTTTTGGGCAGGGAAGACGAAAGGATTTGGCGGCAAACTGGGCTAAAGGTGTGGCAACTTTTCTGGGTTTAGCAAAGCCGGTTATATGTTTGCGCATAAAAGAAATTTCGCTAAGCACCATGCCAATTTCTGTCATGTAACTTTCAGTAGCACTTTTGTTTAAATCTAAACGCAAGGCTTCACAAATCTCTGATTCTAATTTTTTAATATTTTGGTACAGGTCACGCAATTTTTGGATACGGTATTTGGGATTGCGTAGTTGGTTGTTAATGAAATTTTTGCGTTGTTCAAGGTAGGCGGCAAAAATGATTTCGTTATCCATTTTTTACCTCCTTGTAAATTTCAATTAATTCTTTCGTAGTCCACAACACAGGGACGGGATAAAGTGGATTAGCTTCTTTTTCGGCTGTTTTTGCCAGTTGCGGGATATCGTTGATTTTAATTTCTGGAATATTGGTCGGAATGTTCATGGCGTGATTCATATCTTCAATCTTTTGGATAAAAATTTTTGCACCGACTTCGTGTGGAGTAGTTTGGTCAAAAAGTTTTGCGGCGACACCTAATTCCCAAAGTTTTCGGTAGATTTTGCGACCAAATTTTCTTAAGACATAAGGTAATATCACGGCATTAGCTAAGCCATGGGGGACATTGTATTTACCGCCTAAGGAATGTGCAACTGCATGAACATAACCGACATAGCTTTGTGTGAAAGCAATGCCTGCGAAGTAAGCTGCGTTTAACATTTTAGTACGGGCAATAGCATTTGTACCATCTTGGTATGCAATGGGTAAATATTGAAAAATTGATTTAACAGCGCGGCGCGCGTAAGAGCGTGTTTGTTTAGTTGTACTGCGCCCGATATAAGCTTCAACAGCGTGGGTAAGTGCGTCCATGCCAGTAGTGGCGGTGATGTGCGGTGGGAGACCCACGGTTAACTTAGGGAGCATGGCTGCGTAACTGGGAATTAATGGAAAGTCATTGATGGCATATTTGTGACGGGTAGTGCTGTCGGTGATAACAGCTGCCAGTGTTGTTTCGCTGCCGGTGCCAGCTGTTGTAGGCACGGCGATAAGTAATGGAATTTTTTTACGGACTTTTAAAATACCTTTCATTTGGGCTAATGATTTCTTGGGGCGTGCAACACGGGCACCAGTAGCTTTGGCACAATCCATTGCAGAGCCGCCACCAAAAGCAATAATACAGTCACATTGGTTGTCGTGGTAAAGTTGTAAAGCCGCAGCCACATTGTCAGTGGTTGGGTTGGGAACGGTTTCATCGTAGACAGTAAGTTTTATTTCGTTATCTGTTATGGCGGTTTCCAAACTTTGTGTTAATTGTAGATTACGCAAGGAATGGTCAGTAACTAATAAAACGCTGGTCTTATTGTGTTTCTTGAGTGTGTCAATAATGTCTTGATTTGATTTTAACAAGATAGGTTCGCGGTATGGTAGTAACGGTAAAATTAAACGAAAAATAGTTTGATAAGTTCGACAATATATTTTTTTTAATAGGTTCATGTTTCCTCCGAAAGTGTTAAATTAGACTACCACGAGATTTGTTATGAGAGCAACGAAAATTCCATCGTGACAAAATTTTGTTTCTATTTTATGCTTAATTGATGAGTGATTTACGGACATTGCCAGATGGAATATTTCAACATACTTATGTTGTCCAAAAATCGCGTTTTCTTGCATATGCAAAGCGAGTCAATGATGTACAAGAAGCACAAGCCTTTTTAAAAAGTGTGGCTTTACCAGATGCAACACATCATTGTTATGCTTATGTAACTTTGAATACACAAAAATCCAGTGATAATGGTGAGCCTGCGGGAACTGCTGGGATACCTATTTTGCAGGCAATTAAACAAAAAAACTTAACTAATGTTGCAGTGGCAGTCGAACGCTATTTCGGGGGGATAAAATTAGGTACAGGGGGATTGGCGCGTGCCTATGGACAAGCAGCAAGCGATGTTTTGGAACAGGTACCACCAGTTTGCTTGCGTGAGTGTGTGGTTTTAGAATTTAGTTCGACTTATGACCAAAAAGTTGTGGTTAATAAATTGATTACGGAATACGGAAAAGTTTTAAAAGTTGATTATACCGACATTGTTCTTTGGCGTGTGGCGGTACCAGTATTAAATCACAATTTGTTGATGCATAAATTATTGGAGCTTTATCATGGGCAGGTAAATGTTATGACGCAAGAAGAACATTGTTGGGTTGAATTTTTAGATGACTAAACATATTCATGGTTATGGAGAGTTTGCGTGCTATTTTGCCGGAAAAAGTCTTAATGGCTTTAAAGCATTTACCAGTAGCACAAATATATGAATTGCGATTGCGTGCGCATGCTCCGATTGTTGCTTGTGTTGATGGGCGTAATTACCCATTGTGTGATGTTAATGTAACTTGCGAAGATTTAGAAAATATTGTGCATAAAGCGGCGGAATATGCAATTTATGCGGTGTTGGACCAAATGGTCAAAGGCTTCATTACAATTCGTGGTGGCGTGCGGATTGGTATCGCCGGTGAATTGGTTATAGAAGCGGGACGAGTAATCGCAGTAAAGCATATTAGTTCGTTGTGTATTCGCGTTCCACACGCAGTAAAGGATTGTGCTTCTGTAATTACGCCTTCTGTTTTTGGTGTGATGCGGCCAGTGTCAACTTTAATTATTGCGCCACCGGGAGCTGGGAAAACCACTCTGTTACGCGATTTAGTGCGGCAAATAAGTTTACGCTATCCGCATTTGAATAGTCTTATTTTGGATGAACGCGGAGAGTTAGCGGCGTGTTATCAAGGCGAACACCAATTAGATGTTGGGCAGAATTGTGATGTGATTACGGGTGGTACCAAAGCTTTTGGGTTTGAAAATGGTTTGCGCAGTTTAAAGCCAGATATCGTTGTTACAGATGAAATTGCGACAAGGGAAGATGCTGTCATGTTACAGCGTGCGGTGCGTAGTGGTGTAATTGTAATTGCCAGTGTACATGCTGCGGATTTAGGTGAGTTGCAGAGTAAACCAGATTTGTGTGATTTAGTGCGGCAAGGTGTTTTTGAGCGATATGTTGTTTTGCGTATGGGAGAGCGTGCGGGGGAAGTCGTCGGTGTTTATAGTCGGGGGTTGCAGCGTTTGTGAAATGGTGGTTAGCGGGGATTTGGTTTTTTATGTGTTGTTTGCTCGGTTGTCAAATTTATTGGCGGCAATGCAATAAAGTGCGCGATTATCAAAATTGGATTGCTTTTTGTGACCACTTGCATCACGCGATTGGCTTTGCGTTGTTACCTTTGCCGCAAATTATTCAAGATTATCTTCCCGTTTGTCGTGGTGAATGTCGGGTCGTGTTGGACAAATATTTGCAGTTGTTAAAACAAAACATGGATATGACGCGAGAGCGTTGCCAAGTATTGAGTAGTGAACCTGTTTTGGCGGAATTTTTTTATCAAATGGGGCGGACTGGGCGAATTACCGAACAAGATAAAATTATGGCGTTGCGGACTGCTTTACAACAAAAACATACACAAGCGCAGCATGATTTGCAAAGCAAAGCATCTATTATGTTGAAACTTTTAATAATAATTGGTATCGCGGGAGGCATTTTATGGATGTAGAAATTATATTTAAAATTGCGGCAATTGGTATTTTAGCGGCGGTAGTTTGTACAATTTTGAAACAAGCGGGTAGAGAAGAAATTGCGACTTTTGTTTCATTGGCGGCTGTCGTGATTTGTTTAGTGATTGTCTTATCTATGATAAGTGACCTTTTTAATTCTATTCGGTCTTTGTTTGTGTTGTATTAGGAGGCATGCTTGGATTTAACCAAAATGATTGTGATTGGAATGGCTAGCGCTTTGGGGGTGGTGTTGTTACGCCAAGCTAAGCCCGAACTGGCGGTTGTTGTGGGCTTGGTTGGTACCATTTTAATTTTCATGATGGTTGTTTCTGGTTTAACCAAAGTTGTGAGTAGTATTAATGGGATTGTTGCACAAACGGGATTAGCGACACAGTTATTTGCGAGTATTTTAAAAATTGTTGGCATTGGATATTTGTGTGAAATTGCGGCAAGTATTTGTCAAGAAGCAGGAGCTAAAGCAGTGGCGGACATGGTTGTGTTAGGCGGTAAGATTATTATTATGGTTTTAGCTATTCCCATTATACAAGCGTTAGTCGATGTTGTGCTTGGGGTGTTGTCTTAATGGAAAATGAGTTGTCCAATGCAGTCAATGATACCTTGTCCAAATTGGATTTTGGTGACCTCAGCAATTTAAGTGTATTTGGCGGTAGTGACTTTTGGACTGTTTTAGGACAAATTTTATCGGGTGAATATTTTAAGCAATACCCAGATGTGCTAAGTGGAATTTGGGCACTGTTGGGGAATGTTATTGTAGCGGTTTTGCCGTTGGTTGTTTTGGTGGTATCCATTACTATTTTGTGTGGTTTTGTGGGTTCTGCCAAAAGCGAAGGTGTGGGACAACTGGTCTTCTTTGTCGCTTATGCTTCTGTGGTTTTAATTGTCGTGGGAAGCGTAAGTGATTTAATACAAATGGTGGGTAACACCTTGGATAGTTTGAAAGCACAGGTGGATTTGGTGTTCCCAATTATTTTGACTTTGATGGTAACAGGCGGTGCGTCAACTAGTGCGGGAATTTATCAACCCGCAGTAGCTGTTTTGTCTAGTGGTATTATGCAAATTTTTATGGGGATTGTGATGCCTTTGTTTATTGTGAGTATGGCTTTTTCGGTGGTGTCACATTTGGCCCCGCAAACTAAATTAGATAAGTTTGTATCATTTTTTAATGCTTTATTTAAATGGGTTGTGGGTGTTTGTTTTACCGTATTTTTATCGTTTATGGCAATTCAAGGTATTACCGCTGGTAGTTTTGATAGTATTTCGATTCGAGCGACAAAAATGACTGTTTCGGGGTATGTGCCGATTATTGGTAATTATATGTCACAGGGCTTTGACTTAATTATGGCAAGTGCTGTTTTAATTAAAAATGCGGTGGGGTTATCGGGTATATTATTACTGTTGGGTATTGTTTTGGCACCCATAGTGAAAATCGTGGTTTTTTCGTTAGCTCTTAAATTAACTGCGGCGATAACGCAACCGATTGGTGATAGTCGCATTAGTAATTTCTTGACGACAATTAATAAAAGTTTTGGTATGTTGACGGCTTGTTTGTTGGGTGTTGCTTTTATGTATTTAGTAGTTTTAGCATTATTTATCATGACAGGGAATGTAATATAATATGACAGCTTGGTTGGCAAGTATTGTTGGTGTTGTGGTTGTGGGCGTGATTGTCGAATTGGTGATGCAGGGGCGGCGTATGGGTAATTTTGTGCGGTCGATTTATAGCTTTATGGTATTGTTAGTAATTGTTTCGCCGTTGCCTAAAATTTTAAAAGTTGAGTGGTGGTCTACGAAAAATGAAAACTTAGTAAATACAGAATTGGTCGCAAGTTTACAGCAAGGAAATAAGCAATTTCAAGTGACCCAAATTTTGTACGCGATGGGGTATAAGAATGCAATCGTAACTGTGGTTGATGATACTATTTATGTCAATTTAGGTGAAATGTTATCTGAAGATAAATTAAGCGAGTTACAAACTAAATTGGGACAGGAGGTTGTGATACTGTGAAAAAATTATGGGCAAAGATTAAGCAAATTAAGCATTGGGAAATTTATGCTGCAGTCGTTGTGGTGGTTGTCATGTTGGGAATTTATTTGTCCGGCATGACTGGTAAGAAGAAGTCGGAACAGCCGTCAACAGTCGCGATGGTAACAAGCAATGATAGTAGTTATGCCGCCCAAATGGAAACTAAGTTACAAAAAGTTTTGAGTTGTATCGTGGGTGCGGGCAAAGTATCGGTAATGGTAATGACAGATGGCGAAGGTACCGCGGAACTGGCTTATGATGTTCAAGAGAAGACAGTAACACAAGCGGGTGTAAATGGACAGGAAGTAACGACTACGACAGTGGACAAGACAGTGGTTATAAAAAATGGAAGCCCAATGATATTATGGAAAAATCCACCTGCTATATTAGGAATTGTAGTGGTTGCAAGTGGTGCCAGTGATCCCAGTGTGCGTTTGAATTTATTGCACGCGGTGCAGACTTTTATTGGAGATAAACAAGTGCCGTTACAAATTTTATCGGGAATTTAGTTCGTCAAAATTTGCAGTTATAATTTAAAAATGTCATCAATATAATATTGGCAAGGGGGAAATTATTGTGGAAGTAGTAGCACAACAATCAAAAAAACAAAAATTTTCGGGGAAGGTGAAAAACTTTTTTAGCATATTTTTTAGCAAAAAAGTACGCAAGATTGCTTTAATGACTGGCTTGTTGGCTTTATTGGTGGTAACAGGTTATTTGAATTTTACTTTGAATCAAAATGCAGTCAGTATCAACGCTGGCAGTAAAACCGAAACTAATATGTTCATTACATTAAAAGAAAATCGTACTGATGCGCGTATGGCTCAACAATTAGTTTTACAAGAAATTGTTGCGAATACCAGTGCCAGTGCAGATGCACGCCGTGAAGCTGAAGCTGCATTAACTGCTTTGGCGGCAACTATTGCTTTTGAAAATAATTCGGAAAATTTAATTGCGGCACAATGTGGCTATGAAGATGTTATTGTGAGTCGCAATGGGAACAAACTAAATGTTATTGTGAAAACTGATAAAGAAATTGAAAATGATAACCTACAAAAAATTATGAAGATTTTGGCAAGCGGTATGGATAAAGAAAGATTAGAGCCGGAAAATGGCGACTTGTTATATATTTCGATTATGTAATGAAAAGGGCGTGCAGCCCTTTTTATTTTGCTTTGTTTTGTCAATAACAGCAATGTGTGGTTTGTCATTTGTGTGTTGTTGTGGGTAGTTGTGGTTGGGTGTTGGTGGTGGAATAATCGTAATCAATATTGGAAGGTGGAAACCAAAACAACAGGACAAATACGACAACAAATTATTCGGTTGCCATTAAGACACATCGCAAACAGTAAGTTGCGTCATGAAATAAAAATTTTTAACCGTTTGTGTTTGGTAATGCCGATTGTAGATGGCGTAGCGGTAGTTTATCGGCAACAAATGAAAGCTCTTTTGCGGAATTCGCGACACAAGCCCAGTCATGACCCTTATGAAAGATTGTTCTATGCTTATGCTTGTGATGTATTAGCTCAGAAATATGAAGATGAAATCGTGCGATGTCATTTGCGCAGAAATTTAACTTTTTTATTAGCGCCAAGAAAAAAAATTGTCAAAAAAATAGTTCCTGTTTGGTCGCGTCAAAAATATGATTTATATCCGCTACCAATCTATAAAGTATTTCAAGATGGTTATTTTGACCCATTACAATCTGGCATTAATGCAGACGAGCCGTGGCAACGCATTGTGGCGCATGGCAGCTATGTAAAATACTGTAATCAAAAAATGACGGTCAAAAGGTATGCGCACGCGTATGAATTAACGGCAAGTGATTGGCAAACGGTTACCATTAAAGTCGCTGCCGATAAACAAGATTTTAGTTGTACTATTAATCGTTGTGTTATTATGTGTAAACATTTGCGGACAGGCGAAAGTCATACTTTTGCGGTACGGGGTGACAAAGTGCGTTTAGCGACCAGTTTGTGTAGTAAGATTGACGCTTTAGAGATTTATGTGACCTGGCAAGGCAATATCAAAATCGGTTTAGATGGTGGCGAAGCGCGTTGGCTAACTGATAGCGAAATTAAAGCCAACCGAAAGTTAGAATGTTTGGTTGATAATGCTTATCGTGCTAAGTTCGTGAAGGGTGAAAAATTGCGCACCCGTTATTTAGCTGCAAGTAAAGTGGTGCCATCGTTGGAGAGTTTGACAAAGGTGGTTGTTTTGAAAAATGCCGAACATTTTTTAAATGTTTGGGCGGAAATTTATGATTATCAAAAAGTAGCACACTTGTTTTGTGGTTTTAATTTAGTTTTTATTTATGCTGGTTCTACTACTGAAGTAGAAGAGGTTGTACAATCGACAGTTACACAAAGACAACTTGATTTATGTCATCAAAACCATTTATGGATTTATTTTGTTGATAGAACAGTAGTAGAACCAGATGCTTTATATTTTTTGCTAAAATTAGCAGAACCAAGTCATTATGTTCCCGTTGAATCAACACCCGCTGGATTAACTATTAAACGAACTTGGCCGTATGTGAAGACTTTAACTGTAACAAATAATTTGCCACAAAAAATGACACAAAATTTGATTGTGCCGCTGGTCTTTCCAAGGTTGTCTGTGGTATCGACGCGTGGCACAGTGTTGACTGTGGTGGGTTTAGTTTCGGGACGGGTTAGTCATTACGCTTTGCCCGTGGTGTTAAATATGAAAAACGAATATTTGACGACACATCTTAATTTGCCCTTAAAAGTGAAGTTGGCTGGCTACGAGACGCGGCAGTTTGAAATAACTAGGCGCGAAAGTAAAGTGAAAAGCCGCTTGACGAAAAAAGATTTAGTGACTGCCTTGACGGATATTGAAATCAAAACAGACGATAAAAAATTTGATGCCATTTTCAAAAAAGATATTATTGATGGAGAAGATGCATCAATTTTGGCAGCAGTGAAAGCGGCTTATCAAAATCAAGACCGAAAGTTATTGTTGGTGGCACTGGAAGATCGTCATCAAATCACAGCTGATGTGTGGGAATATTTATTGACGCAGCTTGTTGGGTTGCGCATGCGTGCCGGTAAAATTTACTTAACGCCGTGTGTTAATGTTATGGGGGAATTTACGGTATCGTTTGAATGTATGGGACAGCAGTATGCTTTTAGTACCAAAAAAAAATTGTCAAGTAAATCGAAGTTTGCTACCATAAAATATGGAAATTCAAATGGATAAAAAATTGGCCGGAACCAAAACCGAGAAAAATTTGGAAGCTGCATTTGCAGGGGAAAGCGGTGCGCGTAATAAGTACACATTCTTTGCTTCAAAAGCAAAAAAAGATGGTTATCCAACCATTGCAAAAATTTTTGAAGAAACTGCTGCAAACGAAAAAGAACATGCTGAAATGTGGTACAAATATTTACACACTATTGATGGAACAGTTGAAAACTTGTTAACTGCTGCGGCTGGTGAAAATTATGAATGGACCGATATGTACGAAAAATTTGCCAAAGAAGCTGATGAAGAAGGTTTCAAAGAAATTGCTGCAAAATTCCGTGGCGTAGCACAAATTGAAAAAAATCATGAAAATCGCTTCTTGGATTTGGCAAACCAATTAAAGAATAATACTTTGTTTGCCGGTGAAGTAGCGATGACTTGGCAATGTACAAATTGCGGTTTTACTTTTGTGGGTAAAGAAGCTCCAAAGGTATGTCCAGTATGTTTGCATGCTCGTGAATATTTTATTCGTGTTTATACAAAATGATTGAAAAGAAATGGTTTATTAAATAATTTTGAAAACTCTAACCTTTACAGGTTGGAGTTTTTTATTAAATTTCAAATTATTTAACAGAAATTGTTGTAACAAAGTAAAGAGCAGTAGTAAAAACACCAAAAAAAGACTTGAACATTTTTTTGCACTGTGGTATAGTAACAATACTGGATTGTAGCTCAGTTGGTTAGAGCACCGCTCTGATAAGGCGGGGGTCAGTGGTTCAAGTCCACTCAGTCCAACCAAAAAAAAGCCCAAGTATGAAGCTTGGGTTTTTTTAATATCGTTCTTATTAAAAAAAGTCGGTTGTACCGACTTTAATTTATTTATTTTTTTGTGCTGAGTTTTGAATCAATTTAACGATTTCAACGATTGGAATAATGATAGTTGAGAATCCAAGAATAATTAACCATTGAACCCATGACAAACTTGCTAAATTGAAAATTTGAGCAACAGGTGGAATGAATGTCACAGCAAGAATCAAAGCTACGCTGACTAAAACTGAAGTGATGAGTGTTTTGTTTTTGAACGGATTTGATTTGAAGATTGAGTGATTAGTGCGAACATTAAAGATATGGAATAACTGAATTATGTTTAATGTTAAGAAGCTCATGGTCGAAGCGATAGTTGCTCCGTATAAGGTTTTTCCTAAAATAAAGACGCCTAAGATTAACATCGATTGTAAAATACCTTGGTAGATAATATTTGCACAAATGCGTCCGCCAATAATGTTATCCGTTTGTTTGCGTGGTTTTTGGCTCATGACATCGCGTTCAACATTTTCCATACCCAAGGAAACTGCGGGCAGTGTATCAGTTACTAAATTGATAAATAAAATCTGAACGACAGTTAGGAATGTAATTTGTGGGAAGAAAATTGTAGCTAGGAAAATTGTTAAAACTTCTGCGATGTTACAACCCAATAAGAATTGAATGGTTTTTTGGATGTTGGTGTAAACTTTGCGCCCTTCTTCCACTGCTATAACAAT
>JAFYKU010000059.1 GCA_017537405.1 Clostridia bacterium | reverse complement strand
TTTCATACGGTAAGCAAATTAAAATGCAAGGAACTGGCCCCGCAACAATGATTGCAAAAGACTTTATCAATCGTGAGCCATTCTTATTAATTTTTCCCGATGAATTAATGCTCGAACAAAATCCATATCAAGTATTGATTGATGATTTCAATCAACACCAGACTAGCGTTCTTTCATCATATCAAATTCCGTTAGAACTTGCTTATCGTTACGGAATTATTATTCCAAAAGAAGGTAACGAAATCCAAGGAATTGTTGAAAAACCTAAAGATAATCCACCTTCAAATTATGCATCACTCGGAACATACATCTTAGTCCCAGAAGTTTTAGATTACATTCGTGAACATAATGGAACAGAAGGCGAAATATATATAGTTGACGCAATTAATAAATTACCGAAATTGCGCCATGTCGAGCTCACAGGTAAAAGATTTGATCTTGGCAGTCCTTTGGGTTTTGCTCAAGCAACGACCTATGCGACATTTAAAGCCATTCCTGAATTTAAGGATTGGTTAAAAGATTTAATAAAGGAGTAATCAAAGAATGTTAAAATTTGGAACATCTGGAATTCGTGATTTAACCACAAAACTGCTAAAAAATCATGTTGCAAAAGAAATTGCACAAAGTTTATATACAGTTGGCTGGCAAGAACTATCCATAGCTCGTGATGGTCGTACAGGCAGTGAAAAATTAATGGAAGAATTTATTAAATTCTTCCCTGGTACTATTCATAATTTAGGTATTACAACAACTCCCGAATTAGCATCACAAAATGGTTTGGCAGTTATGATTACTGCATCACATAACCCATGTCAATATTGTGGATTTAAAATCTATTTAAATCATTTTGAACAAAGCACACTCGACTTACTACCTGTTCCTAATTACAACAAATTTAATATGATTCCTAAAGACATTGTTATTGACTGCGCAAATGGCGGATTAGGTCATAAATTAAAAAGCATGGGATTCACCAAGATTGTGAACTGCGGAGATGGAGAAATTAATCAAGGATGTGGCGCAACACACCCAGAATTTTTGGCAGAATACTGCAAAGAACACAATGAAGAGATTGGATTTGCAGTTGATGGAGATGCTGACCGTTTTATGATGTATTTGCACGACCATGTATTATCCAGCGAAGAAGTCACTACCCTGATTGGTACTTTACTAAATTATAAAACAGTCATTGTTGATGAAACAGTTAATAGCGGCTTATCGCGTAACTTTAATTTAATCCGAAGTAAAGTTGGTGGACAAAATGTCATGAAAACAATGCAATCTAATCACATTCCTTTCGGAGCTGAAAAAAGCGGCCACTATTATTTTGATTTAAACAATGGTTCTTCTGATGCGTTGGATGCAATGATTATAATTAATAATGCTTATCGTGAAATCGGAGTCACAGCCTTACTTGAAATTTTAAATTCGTATCACCCTTATTATCAGATTTGTAAAAACATTAACATTGAAGATTTACCGGAAAATTATGAAACAGTTATAACAAGCTTTAATCCACACAAAATTCGAAAAGTGATTCGTAAAAGTGGCACGGAACCAATTCTTCGTATCATGTTGGAAGGAAAAAAACAAAAAGTTGTTGATAAGGCATGGAAATCACTCGCCGACCAACTAAAAATCAAAGCATAAAAAAAGGGTTAAAAAATTAACCCTTTTTAACTTTTAAATATTAATAAAAAAAACAACCAAATAAGTTTGGTTGTTTTTTTTTGGAGCGGGAAATGAGGTTCGAACTCACGACCTTCGCCTTGGCAAGGCGACGCACTACCGCTGTGCTACTCCCGCGTACAAATTTATAATAGCATATCATTCAAAAAAAAACAAGCATTTTTTAATTAATAACTTTTTGTTAAAAACAAAAATTGTTAAATTATTTTTCTGTATTTATTGACTATCACTTGCGTATTTGTTAAAATTTAAACATGGAAAAATTAAGTAAATTTAAAAAAGGACTTTTTGTTTTAGGCACAACATTTATGTTAAACCAACTTCCAGGTTTACCAATGCCAAAAGCAACACAAAACGCTATTTCAAAAGATTTTATTAGCAAACAAACCGAAAATGATTATGTTAAATATAGTGCCGATAACTTCGTTAATCATTTGCAAGCAAATGCTAACTCAGAATACAAAAATATGCCTGAATATAATCGCCTTGAAAACAAGGTATTAAACGACTGTACTGAAATTTTAAATCAATTAGCTATTGATACATTAGAATTAACACGCAGTCAAGATTCTTACGAAATGCATCAAATTGAAAACGAAATAGTTCCTCTTTTACGCAAATATAAATACATTGATGAAAATGCCGATAACAATAAAATCAACGCAGTAATCAATAATTTTGCAAACAATGGTTATCTAGATAATACCGGCAAAAGAATACCGGACGATTTGACCGTTAAAATTGTCAATGCCGTTGCTCAAAACTATGTACAAAAAGCATTTGATACTTTTACTTTAATTCGTTCGGGTGCAGACGAAGTAAAAATTGTTAGAAAAGTTGACCACTATGATGAGAATAATGAAGTTTATAGCAATTTTAAAGAAGAACAACTTAAATTGTTCAGTAAGGATGGAAAAGATCCAAAAGATCGTAACCCACTACAAGAATCTAAAGATTTCTTAGTAAATATCGAAGATACACTTATCAACAGTTTCTGTCGCTTTGCGCACGAAAATAAAAAATATTACGAAAAAACAACCGACCACAAAATAATCTCGAACAAATTAAACAAAATTAAAGAGCTAGTTTCTCGCAAAGGAACATCAATTAACGAAGAAGAATTAATTAATCATATTAATTCGCTAGCTAATGATTTTCCATGTGAAATGTTTGGGACATTTGAACAACGCCGTGGCATAGCCGCTAAAATCGTTACAGAACATATTGTTAACGAAATAATTACAAACTTAGACCAATTGAATTACGATGTAAAAAAACCAAACAAATTCTTATTTGGCGTTGAAGCAGGATATAAATATACAAACAAAGAACAAGGTGCAACATTTGGTGTAAGTGGCAACTGGAATTTAAAAAATAATTGGGGCTTATCCGCTGGCCTTGATAGTGCGTATCTTCGTGAAAAAACTACAGAAGGCAATGTTGACACACTACAATTAGCTGCTAACGCTGGCGTTTCAAAAACCTTTAATGACCGTCATACAATCGTTGTTAATGCTTCATTTGGTAAAGAAGTTAATAAATTTGAGTTCAATACTTTGACTGGTGCAAACCTTGCTTATGTCTACAAAATTAACGATATGGTTTTCGTCGGTGGCGAATTTGATTGGTTAACAGATTTTAAAAGCCATGATATCAATGCAGGCTTTATACTTAATTTCCGCATTGGTGATATGGTTATTACTAGCTCAATTAAAGGTGGCAAAAATTTGCTTTTAAACAAAAACATCAAAAATCCAGAAAAAGAACCAGAAAAAGACCCAGAAGATGAAAGAACAGAACCAACAGACCCAACCAAAGAAGGTGATTCACAAGATATAACAAGAATACCAGAAACACCTCGATACATCCAAGGTCGTTAATATATCAAGAGCGGAAACACCGCTCTTTTTATTTTTCAATTACTATTGATTTTTAACCATTCAAAATGCTATAATAAGATATGAAAAAAAGTAAATTCAATTTCAGTACAGTGGGTAAAAAAGCTGCACTTACCTTAGCAGCTAGTTTGGTTTTACAACAACCTCTTACAGCACAAAATTTAACAGAGAATAAATTAAACAAACATAGTCTTAGTGAGACGGTAACGCATTTTTCAGAGTATGATTATAATAATATCTGGGATTCTAAATTAACAACTCTAGAGCTTCACGAGTTTAATAGAAAAAAAACTGATTTAGTCCATATTTTAAACCGTAAAGATCGTCAAAATGATAATATTGTAACAGCGTATGCTACATACCGTGAAGATTATTTTGAAAAGAACATTAAACAAAAAACAAATAAAAATACAGCTGATGAATTCATTAATTTTTATAAAGACAAAAAAGTGCCAACAAACTTAATCAACGAATATTTGACCTTACAAAATATTTCTAATATTGAATCTTTTTTAAAATCAATAAAACAAACGCGTCATGGTACAAAATCAAATGCAGAAGCTGAATGGAAAAAAACTAACATTAGAAAAGCAATCAGGAATTCACAAGCTACATCTCTAGCATTGGAAAAATTTGAAATTGAAATAATGAGTTCATTTACAGACAAAAACACAGCAAAAAAATTCTACGACGAACTCACTAAACTTAAACAAATTATTGCAAACAATCAAAATAAAAAACATATAGAAATTCTTACTCCACTCCATAAACAAATTGAAGTTGTTGCAGATTTATTGTCAAAAGAAAAAAAATATGGAACACCAGATATGTGTAGCGGTTTAATTTCTCTTTTAGTTTCCGAACACCAAATGAATATGCTAGTAAGTAAAGACAAAATAAAATATACACAAGAAACTAATCAAATCGAAGATATACTATCAAAATAAAAGAGCGGTTTATAACCGCTCTTTTTATTGGTGTTTCCGCCGTGGCTCGAACACGGGACCCTCGCCTTAGAAGGGCGATGCTCTATCCAACTGAGCTACGGAAACGCTACTATATAATACCATAACTAACAAATTTGTAAAGTGTCAGAAAGCACAAATTGCCCATAAAATAAGTCATGAAAAACATACAAGCTAAAAACATTGTGGATGTTATCCGCACGGGGAAAGTAATTTTAATTTTTCATGGTTCTAATTGTTTTAACTGTAAAATTATGGAACCAATCTTTAACCAATTAGAACAATCGTTTCCTCTAGTAAAATTTTATTTAGCCAATATAGATGCTTACCCCCAAATATTACAAACTTATCAAATTTCAGCTCTACCTACACTATTACCTTTTCGCCATGGACAAAAACTTCCAGCCATCGTAGGCATCAAATCACTACCTGTCTTAAAACAATTAATCGACCAATCTTTAAATTACGCCTAACAATAATGGCTGAATTTGTTCCCCATGCAAAGCCGCTTCAACCGTATCTAAAACTTTGTTAAAGTCACATATACAAGAATAAGGTTTTAATACTGGTTGGTCTTGGCGGAATGGCACAAAGTAAAAATTACGACGATTAAGTAATTCTCCAATGTTTTTTGCATTACCTGATAAAGCATCATTTGTTGCTAAACCTACAACACATGGTTTATTATTTCGCAGTAAAGCTTTTACAGCCATCAAAACACAAGTATCTGTAACTCCATGTGCTAACTTAGCCATTGTGTTACCGGTCGCTGGAAACAGGATACTTC
>JAFYKU010000058.1 GCA_017537405.1 Clostridia bacterium | reverse complement strand
TCTGTGGTTAATTTGTGTTGTTTTAAATTGTGTCGTTCGACTTTCCCTTTTTAATAATAATGAATTTAGCCAACATCCCAAAACAAAAAGCAGAATAATACCACTTATCAATGGAATCATTATTTTAGGATTGAAAGTAATAATCCAATTAACCGCATATTTCATTACAACTGGGTCTTCCAAATTTAACGCAAAAAATTCATACACAACCATGACAGCAATTAAGGTAACCAAAGTAAAAATTGCTTTTGAAATATTCCCAAATTTTGTATTCGAAAAACAAACAGTAACTAAATAATCTACAATAGAACTTAAACCAACCGCAAATAAAGGAATAATTAATAAAACAACAAAACATCCTGTCATTGCAATTAAATTAAAAGGTGTGTAAGCTAAATATGCAATCACACAAGGCAAGAAAAACAAAATTGTAATGGCTAAATTGAATGCAAAACTCCATAAAAATTTAGCTGCCATTATTTCTGTTTTTTTGAAAGGCATACTTAATAATAATTCAGTATCATTAGACTTTTTACCGCCTGTAACTTTTTGTAAAGCAAAAACAAATGTCATAAATACGGAAATAATTAAACCCATAGCTAAGACGCTGTTAATCAATTCACTGGTATCAATTGGTTCAATCCCGGGCTCCGTTGGCATTGGTTGCGTTATACTTTGGGCTAAAAACAACATAAAACCCAAAACAGCTGCAAATAAAACAGCGTACAACACAATAACTGTTGAAACACCGATGACTGTTTTTGTACGCGACTTTTTACTACGCATACTACCGATTGCACATAAAAAATAATTCTTTAAAAGAATCCATACATTACGCATTCAAGAACACCTCTTCTAAGCTCTTATCTTCTTTAAT
Organism: Clostridia bacterium; assembly: GCA_017537405.1. GTDB lineage: Bacteria > Bacillota > Clostridia > Christensenellales > UBA1242 > RGIG8050. The sequence goes on along the minus strand of JAFYKU010000058.1, from coordinate 2,007 downwards.
TTCTTGCATTGTACCCTGTTTAATGACTTCACCATTTTTTATCATAACAACTTTGTTACATAATTTTTCTGCTACTTCTAAAACATGGGTAGAATAAAAAATAGCTCCACCATTTTGTACAAATTCTTGCATAATAGTTTTTAAGGTAAATGAAGCTTGTGGATCCAATCCAACAAAAGGTTCATCTAAAACAAGTAATTTAGGTTTACGCATAAAAGCTGCAATTAAAACTAATTTTTGGCGCATGCCATGTGAATATGATTTAATTGGTAAACCTAAATCTTTGGTTAATTCCCATTTATCTGCATAAAATTGAATTGCTTTATCGCGTTCTTCTCGTGATATACGATACACAGATGCCACGAAATTTAAATATTCATTACCAGTTAGTGTTAAGTAAATATCCGGATTATCTGGAATATAAGCTGTTACGCTTTTGCATGCAATTGGATTAGTTTTTATTGATTTGTTATCAATTAAAATTTCGCCTGAATCAAAATTTAAAGTTCCTACAACACAACGAATCGTGGTAGTTTTTCCTGACCCATTCGGCCCAATAAAAGCACAAATATCTCCAGATTCAACATTTAAGTTTAAATTTTTAACACCGACCTTTCCATTGGTATAGGTCTTACTAAGATTATTGATTTTTAACATCGTATATTGTAGCATATACAAAACATATACGCAAATTATTCAGAAACTCGCCCGTTATCATATCTATGTAGTGTTTTATTATATTGTTCCTCTTTTAATAAGTAATCCTTCAAAGCATTTGCAAGTACCGTTCGTGGATAAATATCATCTGTTCCAATATATTGGTTGATGATTTTTCGAATTTCCCAATGATTTTCTTCGTAACTTTTCAAAGTTAATCGATTTATTCCTAAATTTATTTTTATATGACAAAGAATAATACCTATATCATATTCTTCGCTTGCTACTTTCCAAGTAGATTGTAAAGTTTTTTTATACAAATCACCATAATACTGTGTTACTTCATAGCGACTTAAACGCTTTAAAAAAGCATCGACTTCTTCTTCATCTAGATATACAAAATTACGCAAAACATCATCATAAGGAATTTGATAATCATTAGAAAAACATTCTTCACGAATTACATCTTCGTTAAGTCCCAAACAAGCACATTTAAATTTCACATTCCTTAGTTTTTCAATTATACTCGGCACATAGTTGGTTTCTTGGTTGCCTGGTAACTTCCATTTATCTAAATTGATCATCAATTCTTGTATTGTATATAAATACAATGCAATTTGATAATGTGGAATTGATGAACCACCTATCTTTTCATAGTTTTTAATTTCATTTGCCGCAATCTGCAATGACCTATCCGCTCTTTCTAATTGGGCTTTATTCTTTGCAGTTAATAAAATAGTAATTGCACGATTGAATGATCGAAAAAGTATTTCTCCATCTAATATTGATTTTATACCTTCACGCACTTTTAGGTTATTAGTAATTTTTTCAATTATTAAATCCATTTTTGAAACTGCAGTATTTTTTTTGCCTAAAAAAGTATTCAAAGGCACAAAATCGTACTTTGTTTGATTATCGCAAGAACCTAAATTAGAATTAATAGGCATCTAACCATTTAATCATAAATTTAAGTAAAAATCAATACCCATTGTAAAAAATAAAATAGTTTTTGTCGTTTATTTTTTGAATTGTGAATTATATAATTGAGCATAAGCTCCATTTAATTTCATTAACTCTTCGTGATTACCTTGTTCCACGATGTCGCCATGTTCTAAAACCAAAATTTTATCGGCATTGCGAATAGTCGATAAGCGGTGAGCAATGATAAAAGAAGTCTTATTGGCGGATAAATGATCCATGGCTTTTTGAACTAACTCTTCTGTTCGAGTATCAACAGAAGATGTAGCTTCATCTAAAATTGAAAATGGTGAGTCTTTTAACATGCCGCGTGCGATTGTGAATAATTGACGCTGCCCTGCTGAAACACTATTATTATCGTCTAAAACTGTA
>JAFYKU010000057.1 GCA_017537405.1 Clostridia bacterium | reverse complement strand
TTATATCATTCATGCTTGATAAATAATCCTACCGCATTCGTCACAAGTTGCCCATCCATTAGTATTAATTTTATTAACCATAGCAACAGGCACATCCATAATACAACCTTGACATCTCTTATCTGGGGTCAAAGGCACAACAACATCTTTGGCATCAAACCCCTTACTTTTGCGTACAGCTTGATACCTAATCAATAATTTTTCGTCGATACCTTTCACGATTTCATTAAATTGTTTTTCTAAATCTTGAATTTTTGGCGCCGCAGCAGTTTTCGCTTCTTCGTACATTTTGGTCATGTTTTTCAGCATTTGCGTTGCTTTCATTACATCAGCAGCAGTTTTCTTGAATGTCGATGTTTTTTGCCCAATCAAACGCTCGATATCAGCCAATTGACCTTCTGAACGAGTTAATTCAGATAAAAAATTATTATAACTTTCTAAATCTTCACTTTGCGAACCGTTGGCTTTATCAACTTGCGCCAAAGTATCTGCTACTATTTTCGCAATCTTTTGATATTTTTCTTCCAAAATTTTTGCTTCTTCTTCTAAACTCAATAAACAAACTTTAGAATCATTAATCATTTTAGTGGTTTTATCCAATTCTAATTTGATTTTACCTTTTTCCAAGTTTTGCACTAATTGTAAACGCTCTTTATCAATCTTTTGTGCATCTAACAACTTTTCGATATTTTCATTCATAGAACCAGCCTACCATATTTCACAATTTTAAGCAATCTTAATTGTGATTGTTATAATCTTTCAAACGGACCGTACGACTTGGGTTACGCAATTTGCGCAATGCTTTGGCTTCAATCTGACGAATACGTTCACGCGTAACTTTAAACAAATGCCCAACTTCTTCCAAAGTACGCGGACGCCCATCATCAAGACCATAACGCAAACGAATAACTTTTTGTTCGCGTGGAGTTAATGATGCCAAGACTGATAATAACTGCGCTTTCAAACCTTTCTTATAAGCTTCTTCTTCCGGCAACATAACGGTTGTATCCGCAATCGTATCCATGATTGTTCCATCACCTTCATCGCCCAATGGTGAATCAATACTGGTCGTATCTTGACTAATACGGCGGATTTCCTCAATTTTATCTTCACTAACTTCCATACGCTCCGCCAATTCAGCCGTACTTGGTTCACGCCCTAATTCTTGTTGTAAAAGTTTTGTAGTTTTTAACAAACGGTTAATCGTTTCCACCATATGCACAGGCAGACGGACAATACGACTTTGGTCCGCCATTGCACGCGTAATCGATTGACGAATCCACCAAGTCGCATAGGTCGAAAAACGGAAGCCTTTACTGTAATCGAATTTGTCTACGGCCTTCATTAAGCCCAGGTTACCTTCTTGTATCAAATCAAGTAATTTCAAAGGTGTACGATCAACATACCGCTTCGCAATATGTACAACCAAACGCAAGTTACTTTGGTTCAAAATTTGCTTTGCTTCTGGATCACCCTCTGCCATACGTTTTGCGATCTCAACTTCTTCTTCAGCGGTTAAAAGCTTATAGCGTCCAATATCACGTAAATAAATTTTAATTGGGTCATCAACCGAAGCTTCCGAAATTAACTTTTCAATTGCATCAGCACGCATTTTTTCGTCTTCGTTAACTTTCTTAATTGTAATCCCAGCAGCAGACAAAATTTGTTTTGCTTTCTCTACATCAACAGCCGTAGCATCATGCTCAATCAAAGCCATTGTTAAATTATCTTCGTTAATTTCACGGTTTTTCCCTAATTCCAAGAAGCGTTTAATTAAAGCATTAATTTCCGGACGCAACACATCGCTGGAAGTTGATTCATTGCTTGGATTCGCACCGTCCAAATTCATCGATACTTGTTTTACTTTTGCTTCACTTTTAGTTTCCTTTTTAGTTACGGTTTTCCCTGTTTTTTCAACTGCAGATTTGTTTACTGGCGTAACCGCAGCCTTAACAACAGGTTTAATTTCTTTCGCAGCCTCATCAGCTTTAACTTTAACAGAGGATTTAGTTGCTTTTGCAGTCTTTACATTCTTCGCGGGTGCCGCTTTCACTTCAACACTTTTAGTATTTTTTTTGACAGCAGTTTTAGTTTTTGCATCAGTTTTTGCAATTTTTACATCTTTTACAACTTTTTTTGTTGTTTTTTCTGTTTTCGTAGCAGTTTTTTTCTCTACTTGCACTTTTTTTTGTTTTGTATCTTTAATTTCGTTTGCTGCCATCTTATTTTTCCTCCAAATGCTGCTTTTGCAATTTATCTTTTTCTAAATTTTTAATTTGCAATGTGATTGCCTGATACTTTGCCATATCGTCCTTTACCTTCTCGCGTTCTTGCATTAAATAAGCAATTCGCAATTCAATAAAACACTGTTTCCATTCAATAGACTGTTCTTGCGGTGTTAATGAAGTATCAATAACCCGCAACGGCGCAATTTCTTGCAATTCTGTTTCATTTAATTTATCATCAATTTCGTTTAATTTCAAGTTCTGTTCGTAAATTTTTTGGAAAAGTTTATTCGAAAAGACAATTTCAGTACTGCCGACTTCAACATATGGCTGATCATGCAAAATCCCTTTAACTACAACCCTTTCCGCACCGACTAAACCACCCGCCGTTTTTGCATTTATCTTGTGGTTATTATGTTCATAATTACTACTATATGTTGTGGCGTCATTGTTTTTTGCACTTTCCTTCCCTAACCTAGCAATCTTCATATCAATAGTATTACGAACAACCTCTTTTTCAACACCTAAATTATCCGCTACATCTTTTAAATACAATTCGCGCTCCGCAGGACTTGAAATTTGAGACAAAAGTTCAACAACTTGATTCAAATATGCAGTTTTACCAGTCTTACTCGTTAAATCATTATGTTTTTTTACATATTCCAATTTAAACTCAAAACCACCAATACTTTTATCAATCATTTTTTGCATTTCTGCGGCGCCAAATTTATTCAAAAAATCATCCGGATCTTGTCCAGCAGGCAAAATTATAACCTTAACCGTCAAACCTGCTTCCTGTAATGTGTCGATCGATTTCAAAGTTGCATTTTGCCCCGCATTATCGCCATCCAAACACAAATAAACCAATTGACTAAAGCGTTTGATTACCCCAGCATGAAATTTCGTTAACGCCGTCCCCATACAAGCCACCGTATTAACAAATCCATGCTTAATCATGGCAATTTCATCAACATTTCCTTCAACAACTATTACACCGTTTGTATGCTTACCACGACTTAAATCTTTCATCACATCCACGCCATAAACAATATTACTTTTATTAAAAACGGGTGTTTCCGAAGTATTTTTATACTTCGCCAGATTTTCATCATTTTTAATTGTACGCCCCGTAAAGCCAATACAATTACCATACACATCATGAATCGCAAAAGTAATTCTTTCAAATTGCGCATCCCATACTCTTTTAGCATCATCACGCGCGGCAACAATACCCGCTTCACGCATCAATTCTTCACTTATACCATGTTGCTTTAGCTCATCAACCACACCCTGCCAACTATCACTATAACCAATATGAAATTTTTTAATTAAATCATCGTCAATACCACGCTTATATAAATAATCCAATACATCTTTATTTTTCGCCAAATATAAATTACGACAATAAAAATCACGAGCCAACATCAAAGCTTGGTATATTCTTTCACGCTTTTGCCGAGCACGTAACCATGCACCATTGTCTTCATTTTGCGGTATTTCAATATTTGCTCTTTTCGCCAACATTGCAACAGCCTCTGGCCAAGACAAATTTTCCATTTTCATAACAAACTTAAAAACATTACCACTTTCATGACAACCATAACAATAGTAAAATTGTTTTGGCGCACTAATCGCAAAACTTGGTGTTTTTTCACTGTGAAAAGGACAACACGCCCAAAAATCTTGACCTTTTTGGCGCAAAGGCAGATAGCTTCGAGCTATTTCAACAATATTACTCGCATTACGCACTTTATCAAGAAATTCTGGAGTATATCCCTTGTTTTGCATATGCTTATATATACGATATAAACAACAAAAATCCTAAAAAATAATACACACAGCCACAGCAGTTGTTGCAGTATGGCTAATGGACAACACGGCTTGTCCATTATTGACATAATATGGTTGCCCATTTTCATGATGCCCAATCTCAATTTGCGGCAATTTACTTTTCACAATTCCAGTCCCTTGGGCCTTAAAATACGCCTCTTTTGCAGCAAATAAACCCGCCACAGTTGACAATTCATTCTTTTTTTTGTGTATATAAATCAATTCATTTTCACTAAAAATCTTATTATTTAACAAATTAGACACACGCCCACATTCCACAATATCAATGCCAATATTCATTCACACCCTCCGCACATAAATCATAATCTATTCCCTTACCCAACAACCAACGAAACAATTTACTTTTATTTTCGGGCGACTTCTCTTTACTTCGCATATACTTTTTAACACAATTCATCGCAAAATCATACTGATTTTTAATTACACTAACAGCTTGTTCAATCAATGATGTTTCTACCCCATTAACACGCAATTTATTGCGAATCATACCAATCCCCATCTTTTCTCGTTTAGCTTCCACATACATGCGTGCATAATCTTCGTCATTTATCAAATTATACTCTTTCAATCGCGCAATATCCGTATCAATTACAGTTTGATCACTTATTTTTCGCGCATACCATTGTCTCACCTGTTTTTCTGTTTTCGGCATAGTCAGAATATACGCAACAGCTCGCTCATATAAACTTACTGGCTTCTTAGAAACTGCTGCCATTG
>JAFYKU010000056.1 GCA_017537405.1 Clostridia bacterium | reverse complement strand
TCGTAGGTTCGAATCCTGCTACCCCTGCCATTCATAAACTAATCCGAACAGACAAATTCAAACCTAACCTAATTTTGTTTGCTATGCCAATTTAGTTGTAGGACTTGTCTTTGGCATTAATCAATGATATATATTATCATATGGAAAAAGATGATTCTATTACAAAGAACAATTTAGAACAAGAAGTAAGTTTAATTAAACAAAGAAACCAAAGAGTTGAAACTGATAAAGCGTGGGAAACAAGTTGGACCAGAAAAATTTGTATTGTACTAATAACTTATTTTGTCGTTGTTTTTTATTCTTTTATTATAAGTAAATTTTCTAATATCTGGTTATCATCACTGGTTCCAGTTTTTGGCTTTATTTTATCGACATTATCTTTGAAGTTTGTTAGAAAAATTTGGGAAAAGAATAAGAACAATTAATCAAATATTGAAGTTGTTTTTGTTAATTGGTTCGCTTTGCGTCGTTACCTTTGCCAAGCAAAAACTAAAATGAACACCTTGAAAAATTCTGGGTGCTTTTTTTTGAAAATTTTTATTTTTTTGTCGGCGCGGTATTGATTCCTGTTTTACCGTGTTATATAATTATAACAATAAAAAGGGGAATAAAATTATATGGATAAAATTTTAATTGACTATCAAGGTCAAAAGCTGAGTGTCAAAGAAATTGCTAAATTGAATGGTCTTAATTTTCAAGTATTAACATATAAATACAAGGAAATTGGAGATATTAACGAGGCTGTTGAAAATTTAAAAGTAACACAACATGGTCCGGTGAAGTACCTTGATTTTTTTGGTCAAAAAATGACAATCAATCAAATTGCAAAAATGTATGGTATTAGTCGTGAAAGCTTGTGTCGTGCATACGAATTAACATCAAACATCGATGAAGCGGTTTCTGTTTGCATTAATGATAATTTTGTGGGCTTAGAAACTACGGAAAAAGTAAAAATACAAAAAAATACGGTTAGTATCGATAAATTAAAAAATTTAGATAAAAATTCATTTCCTGAAACAAGTTTGAAAAGCAATGACTATACCTTGTTAAATAATCGCCAAGATGCCATTGAAATTGCCGAAAACAATATCTTAACTGAAGATATAAATAAAGTATTGCAAATGTTATCACCGCGCGAAGAAACGGTTTTACGCTTACGCTTCGGTCTTGATGATGGCAATCCGCTTGCTCTACATGAAGTTGCGAAGATTCATGGTCTTAGTACAGCGCGTATTAGACAAATAGAACAGAAAGCATTAAGAAGGTTGAGACAACCCCAAAAAAGTAGCTATTTGAGTGATTCTTTTTCGTCGGAGGAAATAAACAAATTTGGTCTTGACAAGTAACGATTCTGAATTTGATTCGCACAGTGTCTACATAAATGCGATTTAAAAGAAAGTGTTGTTTTTGATAGCAACACTTTTTTAATTATCATTAAATTCCGTGTCATTTACAAATTGCAGGCTTAATTATATAATAAGTGAATGAAGATGAAAAATCCGCGTTGCGGGTTGGAACTATATGTTAACTCCAAAAATTATTCGCTTTCGTTCGGGGTTTATGCTATAATAAGTTAGGAGATAACCTTATGAAATTTTTAAGAAGTTTATTTTTGACTTGCGCCAGCATTGCTTTAGGTTTAGCCGTGGGAGCTTACCTTGCAACCAATGTGACCGCTATTGATAAAAAATTATTAATTTTGATTGCTGGTATTGTTTGCGGTGTTGGTTATTTAATTGGAATTATTTTAGCGATTGTGGTGGCACATATAACTAAACAACGCAAAAATTTAAGTGTAAACTTACAAAAAAATGATTTAGTTTTACAATGTGGGGTTGAATATGTCGTTAAAAAACGCGGGACTGTGCGTCCAGGCGAATACGCTGTTTTGGCTACTGACGAAAACAACCGTAGTTTTACTTTGCGCGTGAACAACTATGTAAAAGAATATCAACACAATACCAATTTAATTTTATCTGAAGGTGACACAATTTCTGCGCGTTCCAGCAATGTAATTTTACGCTAATTGACATTTTGGGTAAATCTTGCCATATTGATAGAGTAAATGAAAAAGCCCAGTTCGATTAAACTTGTTATGATTGTAATCGTCATTTTGTTGGCTGATATTGCTTTAGCTTTTGGGTTAACCGCAGCTTCCATGTTTTCGGACTGGAAAATTTTTAACGATGAAAGTACAGAATTTTACGCACAAGCTAATCCTTACGAAACAATAGTTTTTTTATATCCCGAAGACGGTGTCGATTTTACCACACAAAATTTGACCGCTTGGCAAGCTGATGTGGAACGCTTGATAACTTTAACCGCGGGACAAACAGATATGCCCAAAATTGTCGACATTGATTGCGACTTAACTTTTTTGGAAAATGAAGCTGTGCAAGCTTATCCTGTGTTAATTACTTTTGCCAATTTGCCAGAAGTAACCGTGGATAAAAAAGTAAGTCCGTTAAAAATTGAATATACACAAACTGTTTTTAATCCGTTATCGTTGTTACCGGAAAACGGACATTTTGATTACGGTATCACCTATATGTTTGAACGCCGCCACAGCTCATCAAACGCCGCGTTAGTTACCGAAGATGAAAATTCTGGTGCGAGCGTTTACATGTGGACAAACACAGACCCAATTATAATCACAGATTTATATCCCAACCGACTACTTCCCTATCTTTTAATTTTGTTGGCAGCACCGGCGTTAGGCGTAATAACTTATTTGACTTGTCGATATTGTGATTGTAAAAAAGCGGCAAACCCTGTACAATAAGTTATGGCTATTGCAGTATTCGGAGATATTCATGGCAACCTAGAAGCCTTGGAAGCAATTTTAAAAGACATTAAACGCAATCGTAAAATTACAGATGTTTATTATTTGGGCGATGCCATTGTATTTGGCCCAGACAGTGCAGCTTGTATAAAATTATTACGCAAACACAAAGTTAAATGTGTTTTAGGTAACCACGAACAACGCATTACAAAATATGATGAATCCGCAACCGCACAAACTTATGCGGATAAAGAGTTGATTGAAAAAACTTTTGCATCTTTGGATCGCGAAGATTTGGAATTTATTGCGCAAATGCCGTTGGAAATTAAAATTAATTACAAAGGTGCCAATATTCTGTTTACGCACTACTGCCACGACTCCAACGAAAAAGTTTTGGATACGCAAATTGAATTTACCGAAAAAGATTTACAAAAACACTTCAAAAACAAAAAGTGCGATGTTGTTTTCTTCGGTCATTTACACAAACGCAAAATCTTAATTGATGAAGAAAAACATTCATACATCTTACAAGGCAGTTCGGGCTGTGTAAAATCAGACAACACTTTCTATACTTTGTTTGATATAATTGACAATTACGGCGTAGACGATAATTTCAATATTTATCGCGTCGATGTCAAATTTAATCGCAAAAAATTCGTCACTAAAATGCAAAATGCCGACTTGCCGGGCAAAGAAGTTTTTGCTCCGTTTTGTTTTGGTATTTCATTTGATGATGATAAAAATAAAGGGAGTTTAGCATGAACGAACATATCAAAGAAATCGCAGAAAAATTTTTGCAAGAAGAAGGCATTTCAACCAAAGCATCAATCTTAATGGCCAGCTTAGGTTTGAATAAAAGCGCGGGCGATATCGCAGACATTGCTTACGGAATTAACTTCAATCAACATGCATATAACGAAGAACGCCAAAAACAAATGGTTGAATATTTGGGTTACGCCATGCTGAATTGGCAAATTTTGGCGCTCAGTACTGGATTAAGTGCGGACGAAATTGCCAAACGCTTTGCGGCCGAATGGTTGACTAAACGCACAGGCAAAGCTTCAATCAAAGACTTGTTAAAACATTTAAAAACACCGACCCGCGCTCCCGAAATGGCGCAACATATCAATCGTCCCACAACGACAGCACAACCAACACCCACCAAAGCCAAAACATCAATTCGTGATTTTACACGCGAATTATAAACTTACAACCAAATAAGTAATCCGACACCCAGCACAAATAAATAGACCGCAAACCAGCGTAGGTCTATTTTTTTTGTCATGTTCAGCATCATTTTAATGGCAACAATACCCGACACAAAAGCCGTTACAAACGCTAACATCACATTACCGAAACCCAACATTTGAATTGTACCGCCTTGCAATAATTCATACACCAACGAAGCTAAAATAATCGGAATTGACATTAAAAATGAAAAGTCGGTGGCTGCCGCCGAGCTCATACCTGTTAAACGCCCCGTCGTAATTGTGACCCCACTGCGTGATAATCCCGGCACCACGGCAATTCCTTGCGCCAGTCCCATGGCGAAGCTTTGCACCCACGGGTGTGCTGTTTCGTGCGGACGCCAAAGAGTTGGCAACAACAGATAGCAACCACATAATAAAAATAAATAAGGCAGGGCTGCCAATGAAAATAAACTATCAATCATGTCTTTAAATAATATGACCATGCCACAAGTTATAACTGTCGCCAACAGCAGTTGCCATGTTTGTTTTTGCCACGGGTGGCGAATCAGCTGCCACAAGCGTTGACGGTAAACAACAACTACCGCCAGTAAAGTTGCCAAATGCAAAATCAGGGTTAATAATAAGCCACCGTCCGTAATACCACACAAGTGTTCAAACAATAACAAATGTCCACTGGACGAAATCGGCAAAAATTCAGCCAACCCTTGCACCAATCCTAAAAAGATTGCAGTATACCATGCCATGTTTTATGTTTATGTTTTCGTTTGGCAAAAAATGGCTGGCAGTGTATCTTATAAGTAATGCAACAAGAAGACTTACTGAAAAGGATGCAATTATTTGCCACCATGACAACTGTGGCTTTTGTGGTCTTGATTGTGACTTTGTTAATTCAATTTGGATTCATTGCTTTTTATCATACACAACTCACAAATTTGGAAAGAAATAACATACAAATGCAACAAGAAATTGAAGAACTGCGCGCCGAAATTGAGTACGAGAAAAACCCCGACAATCAAAACCAATAAGGATTTTCATGGAACATACGAAAGAAAGTTTGAACCAGCACATACATCATGGGCGGCGTAAAAAATTGCGCACCCGCTTTTTAGATAATGGTTTAGACACTTTCAATGAATGTGAAGTTTTAGAATTTGCGTTGGGCTTTTGTATTCCGCGGCAAGATACAAATCCCGCTGCCCACAGTTTGCTGGACAAATTCGAATCTTTGCAAGCTGTGATTGATGCCAAACCAGCCGACTTGACCCAAGCTTACGGTATCGGTGAACAAGCTGCGGTCTTTTTGCATTTTTTAAAACAGTTGACTTCGTACCTAGCTAAACAAACGGTCACCAAAGCCAAGATTACTTCTCCGCAACAAGCCATAGATTTTTTAGCGCCTTTGTTACGGACTTATACTGTGGAACAATATGTGGTCGTTTGTTTGGACACGGCCGGCAAAGTCAAGAAAGTACACAACATCACGAACCACGAATTAGATATGGTACATGTGAATGTGCGTGAAATTGTTTCCATGATTACCGCCACAAAAACCGCGCAAGTTGTGTTAGCACATAATCATTTAAACGATGACCCGCGACCATCGATGGACGATATGCAATTAACGCGCCGTTTGTGTTTGACTTTTCAAAATTTGGGCATCAAGTTTTTAGACCATGTCATTATTGCGGGCGAACATGATTATTCGTTCCATATGAGTGGATTGTTAGACCAATTAAAAGCTAATACCCCGCATAAATAAGCAAAGACAAACAAATAGAAAGATAAATCCAAAAATGAAACATAGTTAAAATATTGACAAAAAAGCCAATCGCGATAATAATAAATCAATGGCAAAAGAATTTGTCGGTCAAGAGTACATGGCGGCTACGCGCGGCAAGGGCTTACATCAAGAGTCCAAAACTTCGCGTATTGTTTCGCGCTTGACTGTCACGGGCTCGATTATCGTGACTGTGTTTTCCGTAGTCATTATTGCCTTTTGTCTTATCTTTGCAATGTGCCCAATTGTCGGAACTTCAATGATGACAACTTTAAATGCAACTGGTGACAATACCGACAGCGCCATTACTTGCATCTTAGGTGAACCAGAGCACAGTGACATTATCGTCTGCAAACTCTACGCCAAACAAAATACACGCTATCGTGATTATTATATTGATGCCGCTTGTGGCAACCCTATCGCAATTGATGTGATTCGCGAAGTAGAAAAAACCTATGACAAGGTTGATGAAAACGGTCATTATATGTACATCATTAAACGCTTAATCGGCAAACCCGGTGACCAAATCAGCATGACTCGTGTGGATGACAATTACTATATTTATTTGAACGGTCAAAAATTAGACGAAACTTATTTAGACCCCATGGTTGCACAACCTGATGCCATGAATTTTAAACAATTGTGGAATGTGTTGAACGACAAAAAGTCGGCTAATATGGAAGACTGGGTCACTGTTAGTTACAACGATTGTATCATGACCAATCTTCATAAATCAACGGACAGTGATGTACAAAGCAGTCGTTATATGTTGATTGTTCCCAAAGACCACTACTTTATGATGGGCGACAATCGCGGCTCCGCGGATTCAAAATACAATCACAGTTGGGATTCAACTTACTTTGGACCATTACCAACATCAAGCTATGTCAGCAAGTGTGTTGATGTAATCAATGAAGACATTTCTTTGGCAGAATATTTGTGGCAAAAATTTGTGTACTATGTTGGCTTTGGTTGGGCTTGGCAACGATGAAACCAAAAATTGTAGTCATTAGTGGTGTCACAGCCAGCGGCAAAACCGCTCTGTCCATTTTGTTAGCGAAACGATTCAACGCGGAAATTATCTCGGCGGACAGTCGTCAAGTTTATCAAGGTTTAGATATTGGCTCGGCGAAAATTACCGTAGATGAAATGCAAGGAGTACCACACCACTGCTTAGACATTGTCGACCCAGCACAAAATACGCGCTACTCAGTTGGCGATTTTCAGCGTGATGCATACGCCAAGATTGATGAAATTATTGCACGCGGCAAATTGCCTATGTTAGTGGGTGGAACTGGGTTATATTCGCGTGCCGTGATTAACGGTTATGGCTTTGATGGGCAACCCAATGCCCCACGCTATGATGTTTTACAAATTTGCTTAGTACCACCGAACACGATTTTGGCGCCCAAAGTGAAACAACGCAATGTGGAACGCGTAGAACAAGGTATGTTTGACGAAACACGCAATTTGTTAGCGCGTGGTGTGAATACCGACTTTCTGTATAAGCTGGGCTTGGAATACCGTTTGAATGTGCGTTACTTACAGGGTGAAATTAATTTGGAAACTTATTATGACGAACTGTATCACCAAACGATGCAATTTATCAAACGCCAACGCACTTGGTACCGCAAAGAAAACCCAGCTTTGACCCACTACTTAACCGAACCGACAACTTATGACAGCATAGCCAGTTCACTTATCAAAAATTTTTTACATATAGATAATCATACTTAACCACGAAAAAAATTATTAAACTTTTTTTGTGTCATATATTGATTTTGTGTTTTTCGTGTGTTAACATTTTATTATGAAAAAAAGTAAACTTTCTTTATTTAATAAAAAAGCAATACGAGGAATTTGCGTCGGTGCTGCATTCACAGCGGCTTACACTTCTGCTTTTTTAATGGAAGTAAATAACTCAAAAAAGCATTTTGGGGAATCACAACAACTTAAACAAAATGAGCTAGTAAGTTATACAACTACTGAATCGATGATTGAAAATAATCAAGAAGAAAAAACATCACAAAAATCTCCAGTAATTGCTATTCTTTACCACGCGGATCAACAAATTTCGTTAGTCATTGGTAATCAACATTTTTCAATCGAAGCAGCAAGGGAAAAATATCCTGAATTTACCGCTGAGATTCTTGAATATGTGAAAGAAACATTTCCAGAAAAATATCAAGCATGGCTTGAACTGAATCAATCTGCAAAAGATACTACATTAGAAAAATAAAACAAAAAAATCACCTTAACATTTGGTTAAGGTGTTTTTATATATTTATTATTTTTTATTTTACCACGATAAAGTTGACCAATTTATTTTTAACATAAATCGTTTTCTTGATGTCGGTTGGTAAATTTTTAATTGCCGCACGACATTTTTCCACAACAGTTGCTTCGTCATCGCTGGTGTTAATGGTTAAGCGTCCCACAATCTTCGCATTAACTTGCACAACAATTTCGACTGTATCTTGCACCAGAGCCGCCGCATCAACGCTTGGCCAAGTTGCGTCTTTAATCGCGGGCCAAAGTTCTTCGGTAATGTGTGGTGCAAACGGATTTAACAAAGTCAAAAGTGTTTGATATTCATGTCGGTTCAAAGAGCCTTGTTTTTCAATCGCGTTCATCAAAATCATGATTTGAGATACCGCTGTGTTGTACTTCATAGATTCCATATCGGCGGTAATTTTTTGAATCGAATAATTGAAAATGTATTTCAAAGCGGGACTGTACTCCGTGCCTGCGGTAACTTTGTCTTGCAAAGCCCATACGCGTTGTAACAAACGGTGACAAGCTTTGACGCCATCATTGCTCCAAACCGCGACTTCTTGATAGTCACCAATGAACAAAACCCACAGACGCAAAGCATCGGTACCGTATTGGTCGGCGACATCGCGTGGATCCACGGTATTGCCTAAGCTCTTACTCATTTTTACGCCGCCTTCACCCAAGATGATACCTTGTGAAATACGGGCTTTACAGAACTCGTTGAGCGGGAATAAACCTTGGTCATGTAAGAATTTTGTCCAGAAACGCGCATACAATAAGTGGCGTGTCGTATGTTCGTTACCACCGTTATACAAAGTAATCGGCAACCATGCTTTCATTTTTTCTGGGTCGGCAAAAGCTTTGTCGTTGTGTGGGTCGCAATAACGGATAAAGTACCAACAGCTGCCTGCCCAGCCTGGCATCGTGTCGGTTTCGCGTTTTGCATCGGCGCCACATTCCGGACATTTAACATTGACCCAGTCCGCAATTTTCGCTAACGGACTTTGACCATCGTGCGTAGCTTCATAACTTTGCGTGGTTGGCAACAAGACTGGCAAATCTTTTTCGGGAACAGGTACCATACCACATTTTGGACAATGAATAATTGGAATGGGTTCGCCCCAGTAACGCTGACGAGCAAAGACCCAATCATGCATTTTATAGTTTTTGGTTTCACGAGCCACACCTTGTGCGGACAACCATTGCGTAATATTGTTTTTAGCTTCTTGCACAGTTTGACCGTTAAATTGTTCCGAATTCATGAGTTTGGCTTTTTGTTCGAGGTAGACTTGTTTTTCCAAAGCCGCACCATCGATGTTGCCTTCGATGACTTGAATCATTGGTATCTTATGTTTTGTTGCGAATTCGTAATCGCGTTGTTCGTGTGACGGAACTGCCATAACGGCACCTGTTCCGTAATTGCATAAAACGAAATCGGCAATATAGACAGGGACTTCGCGGCCATTCACGGGATTAATTGCGGTAATACCTTCCAAACAGCAACCGTTCTTGTCTTTCACCATTTGGGACCGCTCAAATTCGCTTTTACGGCTGGCTTGTTGACAATAAGCTTGCACTGCGTCCCAGTTTTTAATTTGTGGTTGTAAAGCTTTTAACAATGGATGTTCGGGCGCCAAGACCACGAATGTACAACCAAAAATAGTTTCAATACAAGTGGTGAAAATTTTAATTTGTCCGCCTTGTTTAATTTTAAAATCAACTTCCACTCCGTAGCTGCGTCCGACATAATTGATTTGGCTAGTTTTAATGTGCGGTAAGTAATCAGTTTCCGCTAAGTCATCAATCAAGCGGTCAGCATAAGCTGTCATTCTCATCATCCATTGCGGAATAGTTTTTTGTTCGGTTTCCGCGTGGCATTGGCAGCAAGTGCCGCTTTCCACTTCTTCATTGGCTAAAATACCGCAGTTCGGACAGTAATTAACATTGGCAGTTCCTTTGTAAGCAATGCCCTTTTTGAAAAATTGCAAAAATTGCCATTGTGTCCATTTGTAATATTCAGGGTCACAAGTCGAAATAAAACGCGACCAGTCAATCGACAAACCGACACGCGATAATTGTTCACGGAAAGTTGCGGTATTACGCGCAACAACTTGTTGTGGTGGAATGTGTTCGCGAATGGCGGTACGCTCAGCTTCCAAGCCAAAAGCATCAATCCCCATCGGGAACAACACATTCTTACCTTGTAAACGCAGACGGCGCGCCAAAGCATCGAGCGCCGTATAACTGCGCATATGTCCGATATGCAAACCTTTGCCGCTTGGGTACGGGAATTCAATCAAAATGTAAGCATTTTCTTTCCCGTCAACTTTGTCTTTAGTTTCAAAGCGTTTGTCTTGCGCCCAAACGGCTTGCCATTTTTTTTCAATAGCACGAAAATCATAGGTTTCCATATTTTTTTAAACTCCCCGAATTTTATTCGTCACCGTTTTCTTCGTCTTCTTCTTGTGGTTCGGCCACAGCCACAGCCACAATCTTCGCACCTTCGCCGACACGCATGATGCGGACGCCTTGGGTATCACGGCTAATTTTTGAAATATAACTTGCTTTTGTACGAATCATAGTTCCGTTGTCACCAATTAACATAATATCTTGGTCAGCGCGGACTTGTTTCAAGTTGACCAATGGTCCAGTCTTTTCGTTGAACACACCAGCTTTAATACCTTTACCAGCACGCGATTGCAAACGATAATCGTCTGGGTCGCTGCGTTTTCCGTAACCATTTGCCGATACCGTCAAGATTTCACAACCCGGTTCAATGACACTCATATCCACGATGGTTTCGGTTTCGCGGTCAATGTTCATACTCTTTACACCAGCTGCACCGCGTCCCATTGGACGAACATCTTCTTCACTGAAACGGATACATTTACCCGAGCTGGACGCCATAATAATTTCATCAGCACCAGTCGTATGTGCAGCGGCAATTAATTGGTCGCCTTCGTTCAAGCCAATCGCAATTTTACCAGTACGCGCAATACGCGCAAATTCGCTACATTTGGTTTTCTTAATCATGCCGTAAGTCGTTGCCAACATGATGTGACCGATGTCGTAATCTTCCATTGGAATGACGGCAGCCACGCGTTCTTCATTCGCCAATTGTAACAAATTAACAATCGCACGGCCTTTGGAACCCTTCGCTGCTTCTGGCACTTCAAACGCTTTAATACGGTACACTTTACCTAAGTTCGTGAAGAACAATAAGTCATGGTGTGTATTGGTAACAAACATGCGTTCCACAAAGTCTTCTTCTTTGGTTGCGTGTGTGTTCGAACCTTTACCGCCGCGGCGTTGTGCTTTGTATTCGGTCAATGGTAAGCGTTTAATATAACCGCAGTGGGTCATCGAAACAGCAACATCTTCTTTTTCAATCAAGTCGGCGATGTCGATGTCACCGTAGTCAGTGGTCAATTCTGTTACGCGTTCCACACCGTATTTTTCTTTAATTTCCAACAATTCTTTTTTAATCAAAGCCAATAATTTTGGTTGGCTGGCGATGATTGATTTCAATTCGATAATCAAGACGCGTAATTCTTCCAATTCGGCTTTTAATTTTTCAACTTCCAAACTGGTTAAGCGTTGTAAGCGCATTTCCAAAATTGCGTTCGCTTGACGGTCGGTCAAAATGAAACGCTTCATCAATTTTTCACAAGCTTCAATTTTGTCTTTTGATTTCTTGATGATAGCAACAACTTCGTCAATGTTAGCCAAAGCTTTAACTAAACCTTCCAAAATGTGAGCGCGTTCTTCAGCTTTTTCCAAATCAAATTTGGTACGGCGTAAAACAACTTCTTTTTGGTGTTCCAAGTAGTAGTACAACATTTCTTTCAAATTCAAGACTTTTGGTTCGTTACCAACCAAAGCCAAGAAATTGATACCCATAGAAATTTGTAATTGGCTTAATTTAAACAAATTGGTTAAAACAACTTGTGCTTGCGCATCTTTTTTCAAAGTAATCACGATACGCATACCATGACGGTCGGATTCTTCATCCACGCTGGTAATACCGTCAATGCGTTTGTCGCGCACTAACAAGGCAATGCTTTCCACCAATTTAGCTTTATTAACTTGGTATGGAATTTCGGTCACAATGATGCGGTTACGGCCGTTATGTTCTTCAATTTCGGTCGTTGCACGCAAGACAATGCTGCCGTGTCCGGTTTTATATGCGTGACGCAAAGCTGCACGCCCCATAATAATACCGCCGGTTGGATAATCCGGAGCAGGAATAATCCGCAATAATTGGTCGATTTCGATGTCTGGGTTTTCAATTAACGCCACAACACCGTCAATAACTTCGTTTAAGTTGTGTGGCGGAATATTGGTCGCCATACCAACCGCAATACCATCACTACCGTTAACCAACAAGTTTGGGAAACGCGATGGCAAAACAATTGGTTCTTGTTCGGTTTCGTCAAAGTTCGGACGGAAGTCAACGGTGTTTTTATCGATGTCGCGCAACATTTCACTCGCCACAGCCGACAAACGCGCTTCGGTATAACGCATCGCAGCCGGTGGGTCCGCGTCCACAGAACCAAAGTTTCCGTGTCCATCAATCAAAGGCATATTAATCGTAAATGGTTGTGCCAAACGCACTAACGCATCATAAACCGAGCTGTCACCGTGTGGGTGATATTTACCCAAGCATTCACCAACGATACGCGCACATTTTTTGAATGGTTTGTCGTGGGTTAAGCCCAATTCGCTCATTGAGTACAAAATACGGCGGTGAACTGGTTTCAAACCGTCACGAACATCGGGAATCGCACGGCTCATATTAACCATCATCGCGTAAGACATAAACGACTTGTGAATTTCGTCTTCAATCTTAACTTTGACATATTTAGTATTATCAACAATTTCCTGTAATTCTTCGCTGTAATCTTTCTTTCTCATGATAACTCCTTAAATATCCAAATCCTGTGTGAAGTTCGCAGCATTGCGTTCGATATATTCACGGCGCAATTCCGGCTTTTCACCCATTAATGTTGAGAATATTTCATCTGCGGCAAACGCGTCTTCCAAAGTAATTTGTACCAAAGTACGATTAGCTGGGTTCATGGTTGTTTCCCACAATTGTTCTGCATTCATTTCACCCAAACCTTTATAGCGTTGAACATTAGCTTTACCACGGCCACCCTTACCGGTGATTTGTTCTAATTCGGCATCGCTGTAAGCATAAAGTTCTTCCCCGCCGCGTGTAATTTTATACAACGGTGGTTGAGCCGCATAAACATAACCGCCTTCAATTAACGGACGCATAAAACGGTACAAGAATGTTAACAACAAGATACGAATATGGCTACCGTCCACATCAGCATCGGACATGGTAATAATTTTGTGGTAGCGCAAACGCGTAATATCAAAGTCTTCTTGGATACCACAACCAAACGCGGTAATCATATTCTTAATGGTTTCGCTTTCCAAGACACGCGCCAAACGAGCTTTTTCCACATTCAAGATTTTACCACGCAACGGCAAAATTGCTTGGAAACGGCGGTCACGACCTTGCTTCGCTGTACCACCCGCACTATCACCCTCGACAATAAAGATTTCACAGAATTTCGGGTCGCGTTCGGTACAGTCGGCCAATTTACCTGGCAATGTGGTATTTTCCAAAACACCTTTACGGTGAACTAAATCTTTCGCACGGCGTGCTGCTTCACGAGCGTTACGCGCAGTTTGACATTTCAAAATTAATTCTTTCGCGGATTTTGGATTTTCTTCCAAGAATTCACCAAATTTTTCTTGTACGGCTTTTTCCACTTCACCACGCATATAGGCGTTACCAAGTTTAGTTTTGGTTTGACCTTCGAATTGTGGATTTTCCAATTTAACCGAAATAATCGCAACCACACCTTCCAAGACATCTTCAATCGACAATTTATCTTTATCTTTTAAGATGTTAGCTTTTTGGCCGTAATCGTTAATCGCTTTTGCTAACGCATTACGGAAACCGATTAAGTGCACACCACCTTCTTCGGTGTTAATATTATTCGCGTAAGTGTGGATATTTTCGCTGTAACCATCGTTCCATTGGAAAGCGACATCAACTTCGTTCGTTTTGTTCTTTTTGTGAACATAGATAATTTCTGGGATAATTAAATCTTTACCCTTGTTCAAACTTTCAACGAATTCTTTAATCCCACCTTTATAGCAGAAAGTATCTTTGTGTTCACGACCCGGACGCAAGTCGACACATTTAATGACAAGACCTTTATTCAAGAAAGCCAATTCGCGTAAACGAACTTTCATGGTTTCGTAGTTAAATTCAATGGTATCGAAAATTTCAGCATCTGGGTAGAAAGTAACCTTGGTACCATGTTTATCAGTTTTACCAATTTCACGCAACGGAGCTTGTGGCACACCGCGGTTATAGGTTTGGTGGTGAATTTTACCATTTTGATAAACTTCAACTTCCAACCATTCAGACAAAGCATTAACAACAGAAACACCAACCCCGTGTAAACCACCCGAGATAGAATACCCACCTTTACCAAATTTACCACCTGCGTGCAGTTTGGTTAAAACCAATTGAACCGCAGAAATTTTTTCGGTGGGGTGAATACCGGTCGGAATACCGCGCCCGTTATCCAAAACTGAAACTGAGCCATCGCGTTCAATCGTGACATTAATTTCAGTACAATAACCAGCTAAAGCTTCGTCAACACTGTTATCAACAACCTCAGTAATTAAGTGGTGCAAACCATGAGTATCGGTCGAACCAATGTACATACCGGGACGCTTACGAACAGGGTCTAACCCTTCCAAAACGGTAATGTCTTTTGCTTCATAATTTGTGCTTACGGCAGTTTTTTTCTGCCCTACTTTTTCATTACTCATAATGAATAATTATAACATTTCCACCTTAAAATTGCAACGCATTTAGGACATCTTCTTATATATATGGGCATGAAAAAACCGCTTTTCAGGGCGGTTTTACGGCTTTATTGAGCGTTTTAGAAAAAGCTTATCTGGCACCCGGTTTAATCACCAAATAGCGTTGCGGTTCAGTGCCTTCACTTTCGGTAATAATACCTTCAACATCTTGCAATGTTAAGTGCACAATGACGCGTTCACGCGCTGGCATGGGTTTTAAACGCACCGAGCGTCCCGTTTCCTTGACTTGTTCGGCTTTGCGTTTGGCTAAGTCGATTAAGTATTCTTTGCGTTTTGCGCGGTAATTGCCAATATCAACCGAAACACGGCGTGGTTCATCTGTGTGAGTGTTAATCGCGATAGCATGAATAATTGAGTTAATAGCTGCCATCGTGTGTCCGTTTTTACCAATCAAACGGGAAACATCATCACCTTCAACCGCAATAATAAATTCTTGGTCATCGTGTGATGTTGTAACTTTTAAGTTATCGCCCATCAATTTAAAGAACTCTTCCGCGAAAGCTAAGGTCTTAGTAAACTTTGGACAATTTAGGTCGAACTCAGTGACTTTGCGTGGTGCTTTAGCTGGGCGCTCTTTTTTAGCTTGTCCGCCAATTTCAAATTCTTCCACTTTACCCTTTTGTACTTGTACCACAGGTTCGGCTGGTTGTTCTTCAACTACTTTTTCTTCCACAGGTTGTGCTTCTGTGGCAGTTTGGGTCGCTACAACTTCCGCATTGTCGGTATTTTTCACCGTTAATTTGACTTGCATTTTACGGAAAACACCGCCTTCATCGATAATTTCAAAATCGACTTCATCCATCGCAACACCTAATTCGGCGCAGCCTTTGGTAATTGCTTCATCCACTGTTTTCGCGCTAATAATAATTTCTTTCATTTTTTTCCTCCTTTGAAATACTTCGCATGCGGATTAATAATTTTCGCATCGAAATCATGAGTAATATCCGGCTTTTTCATCCGTTTTAAGATAGCATCAATGATAAACGAGAAACTAACAGAAATCACAGTTGAAATCAAAGATGACGCAATCATGTAAAGTGCAAAAGCCGAAGTTTGCATAGTCGCAAACAAAACATAAACAATGGGCATCATCCACATCATCATTTTACCCATTTGTGCTGGATCTATCATGGGTTGCTCATTAGTGTTTTGTTGTTTTGCATCACGCATTGAGTATGTTATAATTGGCTCTTCCTTTTGCACTGCTTTCTTTTGTGGTGCATTGCGTTTTTGCATAATGCTATTAACTTTCATAGATAAGAAAATCGTCACCGCAGAAAGTACCGCCAAAAGAAAGAAACCATTGGGTTTTTCGGTAACTTCGATATAGCTGTAAATCGTGTTATATTCAGCTTTTTGTTCGTCCGTAGTTAAACGATTATCTTCGGATTGATTTTTGTTGTAAGCATCAACTGACATACCCGCACTGGCCATCGGACTGTCCGGTTGCCAAATGTTTTTAATCCAACCAAATGAAACTTTCGTTTCTTGGTATTTTTGGTTTAATAATGCACTTAACTCGTTTTTTTGATCGTCGGTCAAATTGGCTGCATCTTTATCTTCCACATATTCGCGGTACACACCTTGCAGTTGTTCGTACTGTGCGTGCATATTGTGGTGTGAAATATTATTTAACGCACCCATGACTTGAAAGAAGACAACCATGGTTACAATTACACTTACCAAAGAAATTAAGGAACCGCCTAAACCACCGACACCGTGTTTTTGGTACAAAGCTTGACGCGCGCGAGTGAATCCCAGCGGGTCATTTTTGTAAATTTTTTCTAAATCAGCAATTTCGGCAGACAATGCTTGTTGTTTAATTTGCGTACGACGCGCAAAAAAGCGGTTAAAGAAATCCAACGGCGACAAAATTAATTTAATAAAAATGGTAAAGAAAATAATGGCAAAACCATAGGAAACCCAACCCCAATCCATAATTTGGGAGAGTAACCAGTAAACAAAACCTTTAATGCCACTACCTGAGGGGAACTGAATATTCATAATAGATTGATTATACCACAAGTCCAGCTTTCTTCAAAGTGTTTTCCAAATCCAATGTAATATATAAGAGATGCTGTTGTGGCAATTCGGGTTTAGCAACTACAATCATATTAGTACGCAGATTGACGCGTTTTAACAACGGACGCATGGCTTCACGCAGTAAACGCACTGAACGGTGACGAATCACACTATTACCCACTTTTTTACTGGCACTAAAACCCACTTTTAAGTTCGTAGCAGCACAAAAATACACCAGCACATATTGTCCGCTGACGCGTTTACCGTGTTGGTGTAAATAGTTAAATGTTTTGCGCTTCTTTAAGCGATACCTTAAAGGTAACATAATTATTTTGTAGTTAAACGCTTACGACCGCGTGCACGACGACGGCGAAGAACATTGCGTCCAGCTGCGGTTTTCATGCGCTTACGAAAACCTACTGTACGACGACGCTTAACTTTACTAGGTTGCCAAGTTCTTTTCATAAGGATTATTCTATCACAGCATAGCACCGCCGTCAACCTTAACTTTGCGAAAATTGTCGGACTTCTCCATTTACATATATATATGAAGCAATGATTTATTTACAAAATTATGAAAAATGTGTTACTATACCAATCATGGATGTGAATGAAATTTGGAAACAAGCTTTACCAATTATTGAAAACAATGTTAGCAGTATCTCTTTTGATTTATACATTCAACCGTTAATGCCCGAAGCTTTTGAAGACGGAACTTTTATTTTAAGCGCACTTTCAACCCGCGACGCGAATTATGCGCGCAATGAAAGACACTTCCCCCACATTGATTACGCAATTAAAGCTGTGGCGCCATTAGTAGAAAAAGTGGAAATTATTGATGCGGTGGAAAAAGAACGCCGTGACGCACGCAACAACCCCGCACCGGAAGTTCCAGTTGCTGAACCAATTATTTACAATAACAACATTAACCCACAACAAACTTTCACCAATTTCATCGTGGGAAAATCTAATCAAGAAGTGGCAGCCATGGCCGAATTTGTCGCCAAACACCCGGGTAAAAAAATTAATCCGCTCTTTATTTATGGGCGTTCGGGTTTAGGTAAAACCCACTTATTAAACGCGATTGCCAACCAAATTTTGGAAGATAGTCCAGCTACCCGTTTAGTTTTAACGACGATTGAAAAATTTACCGATGACTATGTGAATGTGATTAAACAAAAAGGTGATTTCGGAGCTTTCCGTGAAAAGTATCGCAATGTGGATGTCTTATTAATCGATGATGTGCAAGAGTTAGCCAGCAAGCAAGCCACCCAAGAAGAATTTTTCCACACTTTTAATGACTTATTTGAACACCAAAGACAAATTGTTTTAACCAGTGACCGCCACCCCAACGAAATTGCAACCTTATCCGAACGCTTGCAGTCGCGTTTGAAGAGTGGAATTTTCCAAGATATTCGCAACCCAGACATTGAAATGCGTACCGCGATTTTGCAAAAGAAGGCCGCTTTGGAAGATAAATTCTTGTCTAACGAAGTTGCATCTTACATTGCGGAATATTCCAACAAAGTCAACGAAAACATTCGCGATATGGAAGGTCACTTAATTAAGATTATTGTTTACGCTGAACTTAACGGACACACGATTCCAACTATCGAAGATTGTGCCGCAGCTTTGGCAGATAATTCGGGTGACGAAGAAAATGCGCGCATTGGTGATACTGCTGCCCGCGTGATTGCCACAGTCGCCGCTTATTTTAGTGTCACGCCGGACGAAATTACCGGTAAACGCCGAACCGAAAAACTAGCCGATGCGCGTATGGTCACAGCTTACTTATTAACCGAACGCTTGAAAGATGTACCATTAACCGAAATCGGTGAAATCTTAGGCGGTCGCACGCACGCTTCAGTAATTTATTCGCGTGACAAGATTGCTAATTTAATGAGTGTGGAAGGCAATAAATTAAAAACCGCGGTTGAAGATATTTTAAAACAACTTGAAAAGTAACTCTTAATATATACATATATAAGAAGAAATACCCATAATCACGGGTATTTTTTATGTGCGAAATTTGTCGAATTTTGTAAAACGATTTCGGTTGGTCGCGATACCCTTTTCCGATATAATAAAGGTATGAACAAAACTCAAGAAGTACACAACAGTACCAATCCAGCTTTTGTCATCGATTTTTTACAAGCGATTATGCGTACTGAAATTACAAACAAGGTGGAACGCGAAAATAACACTTTATATGTACATTTAACAGATGGCTCTGTGGGTGTGATTACTGCCCCCAAAGTGGCACGGGATACTTTACCACCCGAACAAAAGGAAGCCAAAATTCAAAACATTGCGACTATTCGTTACATTACGCAACATGATTATGGCTACGGCGATGAAAATCGTACCGAGTTAGACCGTTTAGAATTACACAATCTGGACGAATGTGCGACTTATATCGATGATGCGGTTGCGACACAATTAAACGCTTACTTTACCAATAATTTGATTGAATTTCATTGTAGTGGGGAAAAATTTTTACTCTCTGTTGAATTAAAGCAATAGACACTACCCCGAAATTCCGTTATAATTAAAGTATGAAATTTATTTGTGATGGTGAAGATTTAAAAAGTGCAGTTGCAATTGTGGCGCACGGCACAAACAGCAAGACTGTAAATCAAATTTTGGAAGGCATTAAAATTGTGGCGGAAGGTAATACAGTTACTTTTTTTGCGACGGACTTAGAATTGTATATTCGCAAAACTATCCACGCTGATGTCAAACAAGATGGAACAGCTTTATTACCCGGTAAATTATTTTGTGAATACATTAGCAAAATCGGCAAAGGTCAAATTACATTTACCAGCAGCGACACTTCGGCTGTGATTGAACACGGTGAAGGCAATGATGGTAACTTCTCTTGCATGCCTGTTGAAGAATATCCTGATTTAATTAATTTAGAAGCTAAACCACTATTTTTCTTGAAAGGTGGCGACTTACGCGAAATTATTAACAAAACAACGCCATTTACCGCACAAGATAATGCGCGTCCTGTTTTACGCGGTGCTTTGTTTGATGTTGATAATAACAATAACACAATTACAGCTGTGGCTTTGGACGGCTATCGTTTGGCACGCATAACCAAACCGTTAATTCGTCCAACCGGTTCGGCAAAATTGATTATTCCTTGCCGTGCTTTGGAAGAAATGCGCCGTATGTTAACCGATGATAAAGAAGAAATTGGCTTAATCGTCGAAAAGAAATTTGTGCAAATTGCTGTGGGCAGCACAGTTTTTGCTTCGCGTTTAATTGATGGCGATTTTGTTAACTACCGCCAAATTATTCCGACCGAATTTAACTGTAATGTGGTTGTCGAAACAGCTCCATTATTGGCTTCGGTGAGTCGTGCTGGTTTGTTATCCGGTTCCAACAAAATTAACTTGTTAACTATTACCACCGCCGACAAAAGTTTGGAACTCTACGCCAATAATGACAAAGGTCAAATTAACGAACGCGTTCCGGCAAATTTAGACGGGACCAGTATTAAAATTGCTTTCAATTCGAAATATATGTTTGATGCTTTAAACACAATTGACGATGAATTCGTTAAATTATCATTTACTACCCCATTGGCACCATGTGTAATTACCAATGCAAAACGCGGTGATTATTTATTCTTAGTCTTGCCAGTGAGGTTAGGTTAATGAATTATCAAAGCAGCGAAGCCATTAACCGCAGTTTCTCCGTCAATGACGAAGGGACTGTGGCATGTATGTTAACACAAACTTTGGTTAAAAATTCCATGCAAAGAGCATATATTTTTACCAATTTATTTTTTTACGATATTACGGAACGCGAAGTCGAAAAATTACGCAAAAAAATTCGCAATATGCACGAGGTTGTTGTGCGTTCCTCGGACTTCGCACCCGATGATGTAGACCGTTTATTTCCCAATATTTCTGCACGCTTTGCAAGTGAAGTTGGTAATAATTCGTTAGACCCTTTAATTAAAGAAGAATTAGCGAAAATTAAACCAACTATGATGTTGTCTTTAAGCAAAAACGAACAAAAACAAATTGAACAAATGAAACTCTCAATTTTTAACACCGAAGTCAGCAAGTTCAAAAAAGCTTTGATTATTACACAAGACAACAAAGGTAAACCATACGAATTTACTTTATCGGAAAAGTATATTAATAACTTACCGGAGCGTTGTCGCCGCTTTATGAAACCGACCATTAAAATGTTGGCTTATATGGACGGCTTACAATTTGAAACTTTTGAAATTTCACCTAATTACAAAATCAAATATACATGGTCAAATATTCACCCACATTTTAATGAAGAAGCTTTAAAAGATGAAATAAAACAAATTATGACCAAAAAAGATACACTTAATCCATTTGAAGACGCCGAATAACTTGTGATATACCTTGCCGAGCTCCCCTAAATTATTGTATAATAAATTTATGCTCGACATAAATTTAATTCGTAGTAACCCACAATGGGTGCAAGAACAATTGGCGAAACGCGGTTGCCAAGTGGATTTTAGTACGGTTATTGAATTGGATAACTCTCGCCGTAATTTAATCCAACGCAACGAAGCACGCCGTCAAAAACGCAACGAAAACAGCGCAATGATTGCGAAGTTAAAAAAAGAAGGCAAAGACGCAACCAAACAAATTGCTGAAATGAAAGCGATTGGCGACAAAATTGCGAACGGTGATGCCGAATTAACCAAGATTAACGAAAAAATTTTTAATGCTTTGGCGGCTTTACCGAATATTCCACTACCCGAAGTTGTGGCTGGCGGTAAAGAAAAAAACCGCGTGGTGACTACTTTTGGTAAAAAACCAGCCTTGGATTTTGAATGGAAAGATCATGTAACATTGGCAACCAGTTTAGGTTTAATTGATTACGAACGCGGTGCCAAATTAAGCGGAGCGAAGAGCTGGGTTTATACTGGCGCGGGCGCGATGTTAGAATGGGCGTTGTTGAATTATTTTATCGATTTCCATATTGCCAATGGTTACAAATTTATATTGCCACCACATTTATTAAACTGGGACAGTGGTTATGCGGCTGGGCAATTCCCAAAATTTGTGGACGATGTTTTTATCACTAACTTTGACAAAGACCCCAAGAAAAGTAAATTTTTGTTACCAACTGCGGAAACAGCTTTGTTAAACTTACACCGCGATGAAATCATCAATCATACACAATTACCAATTAAATATTTTAGCTATTCACCTTGTTACCGTAAAGAAGCTGGTTCATACCGTACTGATGAACGCGGTATGATTCGTGGCTATCAATTCAACAAGATTGAAATGTTTATTTACAGTGCTGCCGAACAAAGTCCAGCTTTATTCAATGAATTATTACGCAACGCAGAAAAATTATTGGAAGGTTTAGGTTTACATTTCCAAACCACTGCTCTGGCGGCGGGTGATTGCTCGGCAAGTATGGCAAAGACTTACGATGTGGAAGTTTTTATTCCGTCGATGAAAGGTTACAAAGAAGTTTCTTCGGTTTCCAATGCCACCGATTACCAAGCACGCCGTGCCAATATTCGCACCAAAGATGCGGAAGGTAAAACCGTATTATTACACACTTTAAACGGTTCGGGGTTAGCTACTTCGCGTTTAATTCCGGCAATTTTAGAACAATATCAAAATGCCGATGGCAGTGTTAACATTCCCGTAGCTTTACATAAATACATGCACGGCATTACGGTGTTAAAAAAGAAATAAGGAGTGAAAATGCAAACGACAAATAACGAAAAAGTTTCGATTGAAACCATTATCGCGATGTGTAAAAATCGCGGTTTTGTTTTTCCGGGTTCGGATATTTACGATGGTTTAGCGAATACATGGGATTACGGTCCGTTAGGTGTGGAATTAAAGAACCGTATTAAACAATTATGGTGGCGCGAATTTGTAACGACCAATGATAACAGTGTTGGTTTAGACGGTGGAATTTTAATGAACCGTAATGTTTGGGTGGCTAGTGGCCATGTCAGCGGTTTTTCTGATCCATTAATGGATTGTAAAGACTGTCAAACCCGTACGCGTGCGGATAAATTAATCGAAAGCCATGACGATAAAATTAACGCAGACGGTTGGACGAACGAAGCTTTAGAAGCTTACATCAACGAACATAAATTAGTTTGTCCGAAATGTGGAAAGTTTAATTGGACCAATATTCGTCAATTTAACTTAATGTTTGAAACGCACCGCGGTGTTACCAAAAACAACACCGACCAAATTTTCTTGCGTCCAGAAACCGCGCAAAGCGAATTTATTAACTTCGTTAATGTGCAACGCAGTATGCGTTTGAAAGTACCTTTCGGTATCGGTCAAATTGGTAAAGCTTTCCGTAATGAAATTACACCCGGTAATTTTATTTTCCGTACGGTGGAATTTGAACAAATGGAACACCAATTATTCTGTCATGCCGATGATGCAATGGCTTTTTACGAAAAATACAAACAAAAAATTTGGAACTTTGTAAATAATACCTTAGGAATCCGTGCGGAAAATTTGCGTTTCCACGACCACGAAAAATTAGTTTTCTACGCGAAGGCCGCTTGCGATATGGAATACAACTTTCCATTTGGTTGGGGTGAACTGAACGGGACCCACCACCGCGGTGTGCATGATTTAACCAATCACCAAAACTTATCCAAGAAATCAATGGAATATTTGGACCCTATCACAAACCAAAAATACATTCCTACTGTAATTGAAAGTTCACAAGGTTTGGAACGCTTATTCTTGGCAATTTTGTGCGATGCTTATCATACCGAAAGTTTGGCAGACGGCGATACGCGTGTTGTTTTAAAATTAAATCCTAATTTAGCACCTTATCAAATTTGTGTTTTACCGTTACAAAAGAAAGGTTTAACCGAAACAGCAACCAAACTATATCGCGATTTACAACAACAATTCAATGTTACCTATGATGATGCTGGTTCAATCGGTAAACGCTACCGCCGCCAAGACGAAATCGGCACACCACTCTGTATTACAGTGGATTATGATACTTTAAACGACCAAACAGTCACTATTCGCGACCGTGATACTATGGAACAAACCCGTGTAAGTATCGCGGATTTACCAATAAAAGTTATTGACATATTTACAGCCTATAATAAGAAAAAAAATATTTTATAAATAACTTGTGTTGTGTGTTGGTGAGTTTTTTGAAAGTAACCGTGGATAATGGTTACTTTTTTTTATCAAAGGGATAAAATTGTGGGTTCCTTGTTAGTTTGACGAAAAGCAAAAACCATAATAAGATAATTTATGGAAAAATTTAATCAACAAATTGTTGTTATTGAAGGACCTAGTGGAGCTGGTAAAGATACCATTATTAAAACTTTAACCCAAAAATATCCAGACCGTTTTGCCAAATTAATTTCGGTAGCAACACGCGCGATGCGTCCGCATGAAAGCCAAGGTAATCCTTACCATTTTGTTAGTAACGAAGAATTTGACCAAATGGTGGCCAGCGGTGATATTTTTGAATACACCATGCGCCATGGCGAAAAACGCGGTATGAGTGAAAAATATATTCAAGACTTATTTACAGAAAACAAGATTCCGTTAAAAGATTGTAATTTAATCGGCGTAAATGCCCTTAAATCGCGTTTTAAGAATGTTACAACGATTTTTATTACCGCGGATAAAAATGAAATAGAACAGCGTTTACACCGCCGTGGTGATGCTTTGGCGGATATTGAAGCGCGGATGAAAGATTATGATGAATGTATGAAAGAAGCACAACACTTTGATTATGTAATAATTAACGATAATCTTGAAAAAACAATCGACAAAATAATTCAAATTATATATAATTAAGGTTATGGAAAGCACAAATAAAAAGGAAATCAAAATTATCTGCACCATCGGTCCTGCGACTGAAGAAGTAGATAAAATCAAAGGTTTGGCTGACGCAGGCATGAACATTGCCCGTTGTAACTTCAGCCATGGCAGCCACGAAGAACATGGCCGCAAATTCGCTCGCATTCGCGAAGTTAATGAAAAATTTGGTAAAGACATTAAAATTATGTTGGATACCAAAGGACCAGATATCCGTTTACGCACATTTGAAAACGGAAGTATTATGGTAAACCCAGGAGATATTTTCTCTTTGTATTGCGATCAAGATGATCGTATTGGTAACCAACAAGGTGTTGCTATTTCTCACCCAGATTTATATAAATATGTAAAAACTGGTGATACCATTTTAATTTGTAATGGTTTAATTATTTCTAAAGTTCAAGAAGTTAAAGCTGAAAATAAAGAAATCGTTGTAAAAATTGAAAACAGTGGTAAAATGGCTGACAAAAAAAGTATGGCTGTTCCTGGTGTTGATGTTCATTTACAATTCTTGCGTCCAGAAGATGTTGAAGATTTGAAATTTGGTGTTGAACAAAAAGTTGATTTAATTGCAGCTTCATTTGTAAATAAAGCTGAAGATATCCGT
This sequence comes from Clostridia bacterium, assembly GCA_017537405.1. GTDB lineage: Bacteria > Bacillota > Clostridia > Christensenellales > UBA1242 > RGIG8050. The sequence continues at coordinate 15,234 of JAFYKU010000056.1, read as the reverse complement.
GAAATGCGTAAAATCACAGGTAATACTCCAATTATCGCAAAAATTGAAAGTGTACAAGCCGTTGAAAATTTAGATGAAATTATTGCTGAAGCAGACGGTATTATGGTTGCTCGTGGTGACTTGGGTGTTGAATATCCATTAGAAAAATTGCCAACTGTTCAAAAAATCATTATTAAAAAATGTAACGCCGCAAATAAATTTGTAGTTGTTGCAACCGAAATGATGTTGAATATGATGCAAAAACCACGCCCAAGCCGTGCCGAAACTTCAGATGTTGCAAATGCAGTATATGATGGTACTGATGCAGTTATGACTTCGGAAGAAACAGCTATGGGTGAATTCCCAATTGAAACCATTCAATATATGCGTAAGATTGCAAACGAAGCTTGGAGCCAAAAATACGGTAAATAAGCCAATCGAAATTAAAAAAAGCGTACCCGAGTGGTGCGTTTTTTTTATAACAAAAAACCCGGAACGCACTGCCCCGGGTTTTATTTTTGATTGATTAATTACGCATTAAAGTTTTCTACATGAATGCGGATTGTTTGTTCAAAGATTCCATCACCGTTCCAATCAAAATACCATTCTAAGTCGTTATTCTTTTTTACATCATCAAGATTAATTTCTAATGTTGTAAGAATTCCTTTTACAATGTCACCATTATAGCTATATTGCGCATTTTCGCTATCGTAGATATCTGGAATTACCAAATTGATTTTAACGGTTTGACCATTGTTTTGACTGTTATTCCAATCTAATCTGTATAAATCGAAATATTTAAGTATTGTTTTTTCTTCATTATTTTCGTCTTTAATAGTTATTTCTATATGTTCATCATTGCTTACAAAAAGCTCGAGATTTTTGTTTAAATTTACATTGTTTTCAGCAAATAAAGTTCTTTTGAATTCACCATTAAAATGGTTACATCCATCACGGTTACAAATGTTTTCGAAATATAAGTAACGGTTAGTTGATTTTGTTTTATTTTCAACTGCTACATGATTATGTCCTAATGCATTGATAACATAATCGGTAATTATTTTTGTGCAAGCTTCATCTGTGAATTTTCCGTCACATTCACTGCAATGATAATATGCGTGGTTACCAGCGGTTTCACAAGTTGCAGGTGTAGCTTCAACATATTCAATTTCGTGATTAAGTTTACCAACAGTAACATCAATTGGATTCAAAGCTTGTTCATTTTTGAAGTTTTGTTCACATTCAGTACAATGATGGTGTGCAATATTTCCTTCTGTGGTACAAGTTGCTTCAACTGCTGCTACTGGTATTAATTCGTGTTCGACAGTAATTACCAATGCTTCCGCAGTAGTGGTTGTTTCACCGTTTTTGTCTGTGTATTTTTGTCCGCAAACTTGACATTCATAGTGTGCTGCCATACCTGGTTGATTACATTTTGCAGTAGTTGCTTTTACAAAAATGATTTCATGATTGTTAGTTTTATTGTATTTGATAAAATCGTTACTAACCGGTATTTTGCAATTTGCGTCATCGAAATAATCGCCGCAATATATACAAGTGTAATATTCGATATTACCATCGTGTGCGCAGTTTGCTTTAATTTCTGCTACATGGTGATGTTCATTGGTTTCGTGATGAGCTTTTTTAATCACTTTCCAATTTGCTAATTCAGTAGATGTCATTTCTACCAAACCTTCAGCGTCCGCAAAATACTTTGCGCAATCTGGGCATTCCCAGTAATCTTTGATACCTGTTTCTTGGCAGGTTGCCGCATGACCAGTAACTTTGGTCAATGGATGCTTATGTGCGGTAGTATCCGCTGCTCCAAGGTTGTGCCATTGCATCGCTGCTACAACACCGAAGACTACCCCGATGATTCCGATACAGAAAAAGAGCCCGATTTTTTTAAATGTGTTCATTTAATTGTCCCCCTTTTTTATTTGTTTATATTTTAACATACCGCCACATAAAATCAAGTAGTTCACACAAAATTTTTCAACAATTTTTTTTGTAGTTTTTTTAATGGGTAAAAATTTTACAAATAAAGATTGGTATTATATAATTAAAACATGAAAACATCAATTCAAGACGAACCGCAAGTAATTGAATATTGTGATGAATTAAATGATGATTTCAGTGAAACTAAATCTACAAAGTCTTGGGGGCGTCCTTACACATATTACCGCCGTAATCCTTTTTATAAATTACATCATTTCTTTTGGTGCCGTATGATTGGTACCCCTGTCGCTTGGTGTCATGCGAAGTTTCGTTTTCGTTGGAAAATTGTAAACAAGAAAGCTTTCAAACAAGTTAAAAAATCTAGTTACTTTATATATGGTAATCATACGCAAAATTTCTTTGATGCTGCGATGTGTAAAATTATTGCTCCTAAAGATAGTTATGTGATTGTCAACGAAAGTAATATTACTTTACCAGGGATTGGTTGGTTAGCAAGGCGTTTGGGGGCGTTACCAATTTTACCCGATATGGTAAATACAAAAAAATTTATCAAAGCGATTGATGATATTGTAGCTGATAAAAAACCAATCTTAATTTACCCCGAAGCACATATCTGGCCATACTATACTGGTATCCGTCCATTTGTGGCGACTTCGTTTCGTTATCCTGTAAAATATAATGTGCCAGCGTTTTGTTTTACAAATACTTATCATAAACATAAAAACAAAATTAAAATTGTGACTTATGTAGACGGACCTTTTTATCCGAATCGCGAATTGGATCACAAAACGCAAATCCAAGACTTACGCGACCGTATTTATGCACAAATGGTAGCTAGAAGCCAAATGAGTAATTATCAAAAAATTATTTATCGCAAAAAGGAGAATGATTAAAAATGTATCACATCATGTATGCCGGTAATGCTGCGGCGTTTGACGGGATGTTGAGTTCGGTAATTTCGTTAGTGAAATATAATCCAGAACCAATTAACATTATAATTTTAACGATGGATTTAACGGAGGATAATCCGAAATTTTTGCCAGTCAGTGAAATGCAACGCAAAGTTTTGGAAGATGTTTTACATACCGTTAACACAGAAAGTTCTTGTCGTATAGTTGATTTAACTGAGAATTTCCGCAAAGACGGTGACTTAACCTGTGGTGAGCGATTTACGCCTTACGCGATGTTGCGTCTTTACGCAAATGAAATTCCCGATCTTCCCGACAAGATTTTATATTTAGATACAGATGTTTTAATATTAAGTTCGTTAACCGAATTATTTGCGATTGATTTAAAAGATTATGAATACGCAGCTTGCCGTGATTATTTTGGGCATTGGTTTTTTGGTTGGAATTATTGCAACTCGGGTGTTTTGTTGATGAATATGCCACAAATTCGCGCCACACATTTAATGGAAAAGGCGCGTCAGATGTGTATCGAAAAAAACTTATTTTTATCTGACCAAACAGCGTTAAATAAATGTGCTGTGAAAAAAATGATTTTGCATCCGCGTTATAATCGCCAACGCCGAATTAATCGCGATACGGTGATTCGTCATTATTGTGCTTCGTGGCGTTTCTTTCCGTATATTCGATTAAAAACAGTAAAGCAATGGCAGACAGATTTGGTTTTTAAAGACAAACACAATGTTTATAACAATGCGACGATAACTGAAATTTTGCAAGAATATTTACGCATTAAAGCGGCAATGCCAATCGAAAAATAAGGTCATGTATTTACAATGCGGAATTGATTAGTGTACACTACTCATGATGATGCAAGTACAAGCTTTAAAAGAAGTGAAAAATGGCGTATTAAGTAAATTTCCGCTATTAGGGCCTGTAATGCAAAAATTAGTTTTTGAAGTTACAGATAAAACAGAAACGGCAGATACGAACGGTAATAATGTACGGGTATCACCTTCATTTTTAGAGAAGTTAAGTTTTGAAGAAAAAATAGCTTTATTTGCGCATGAAGTGATGCATGTGGCTTTTGATCATATTGTCCGTAGTAAAAATCGTATTTTATATTATTGGAACATTGCCACTGATGCTGTGATTAATCAAATGATTATCGATGCAGGGTTACCACTACCCCAAGGTGGAATTAATCTTCCTAATGCACGCGGAAAATCAGCGGAAGAAATGTACGAATATATATTAATGCATAAAGACCAATTCAAAGAAGAGTCGCAAAATGACACTGGTCATGATAAGCATCAAAACACAGGAGAAATGTCTGTTGGTAACCATGAATTGTGGGAAGCAGCCTTAAAACGATTGGAACAAGAACAAAGCGATAATCAAACACAAACAACCAAAGACGAATCATCCAATGCTCGCGAAAAACAGTTCACACAGGTTAATGAAAAATTGAAACAAAAATTGGCGCGAAAAATCATGGAAGATTTGAAAGCTGAAAAAGGTATGGCGCATGGTGAAAATCAAGGTGCTATGAAAACTGATTTAGGAGTTGTTGGTGAAGCGCAGCCGATTGAAAATTGGCAAAAAGTTTTGAGACGAAAATTTAAGGAATTAGAACAAGCCTATTGGTCTTACCGCAGAGCTGACCGCAACAATGATTGGCAACCACGCGTTGAATATAAATATCGTGAAGACAAAGCTTTGGTGGAAGTCATGTTGGATACCAGTGGCTCTGTTGATGATAATTTGTTGCGTGGTTTTTTAAGGGAGATTAAAAATCTAGTGCGTAATGCCGAGCTAAAGGTTGGTTGTTTTGATACCCAATTTTATGGATTTCAAAGTATTAAAAAAGTGTCAGATATTGACCAATTTCAAATTGTAGGGCGTGGCGGAACCAGTTTCGATGAAGCACTTGCTCATTTTTCAAAAGACCGTATGCAAAATGTTTATAAAATTATTTTTACCGATGGCTTAGATGTTGTTACCGATAAAGAAGAAAACCGAAGAATTAAAAATTTATTTTGGTTGGTTTGGCGTGATATTGAGTTCACTCCATGTTGCGGAAAAGTTTTAAAAGTAGATCCTTATGAAATCCGTCAAATGTTTAAGGAAAGCCAATCACATCAAAATGATGACCTTGGTTATACGCGTTAAAAATTTGGGTCTTGAATTTAGTGGGTTGAATATAATATAATAAGAGGTAATATGCAAATATCTGAATTAATCGTTCCTGTAAAATTAAACAACACAACAAATAAACACTTTGTTACGACCGATATGTTTTATCTGCCATCTCGTGAAGATATTTTAAAACAGGTTGATTTTTATCAAAAAAGGTATACAAGTGGTTATGCAAGAATTAATGCTCGGATAGCAAATAACCAACAAACAAAAACGGTTTATACTAATTCAATTGTGAACATGTGGACTTGTTCTGGTGTTGATTTAAAAGATGAAAAAAAAGTTTTTACTTTTAATGTAGAAGATTGTAGTAAGCCCAATAGTTATTTAGAGAAAAGTGAGTTCAAATTACAAAAACCATGGCAACGCGATTTAGGACAAGGTATTTGCCCACAAATAAAAATGGATATTGATGCTTTCTTAGCCGTGCAAGATAAATTTTTTAAAACAAAACAAGATACAGAAAAGTTTAAGATTCAAAATGATTTTTTGATTAAATCATTTTTAATGGGTGATTATCCAAAAACTCTTTTAGATGAAAGTGATACTTGGCAATTGGAAAATTTAAGGCATGATGGTTTTTTAGTTCCCACAGGAAAGTTTTATCTGGGTTGTTTTGTTGGTGAAAATAATAAACCGATTCGCCATGCTGAATATGTTTCAAATTTGACCAATACGCGTTATGTTCGTGTCAATCTTGATACACAAAAAGAAAGTTATTGGTTTACTGTTGAACCATTAGAATGGGATATTTTAAATTGGGATGATTTACCGCAATCGATTAATCCAAACGGAAACGGAACAGCACAATATATTGAATTGGTTTGTAGTTATGTGGTTAATGCAGGAATACCCTTTTTCCCACACGAAGAAATCAATGCTCATTTATGGCAAAACAGTCCGATTCGTGCGTACCTCAATGGATATGATTTGAAGCAGTTAAAAAAGAACATCAACACGCGTTATGCGGTGGGTAATAATTATCAATTCAGTCAACAAAATTTTATTAACGAAGCTTTTGCAGAAGAAAAAGAATTGATTCGAGATATTGATATCAAAAATAAACAACAACCAAAAAAATTAAGAATTGTTATTAATCATGGACAAGGTTTAAAAATTAACCAAACAAGCCAAACACATAATCAAATTATTTAAACAGAAAAATATTTCATAAAAGTTTTTTTTGAATGGGTATTGCAAATTGAAAATTAAGAGCTTATGCTATATTAAGGAATTTGATATGGAATTATCTAATTTAATTATTGAAACAAATTTAAGTAACACAACACCATATGGTTGTATTGGTAACTCTGCTTGGGATACGCAAGACCGAGTTTTTGTGGAATCAATCCCTGAGTTTGAAGCCCATGCGTCAGAAGAAAGTAGTTTAAATCGATGTTTCCCAACCTCGTATGCTTTGATTAATCATGCCATACCTTACAAAGGACATGGTGATTTGAATTGGAAATTAATGGAAAATAAAGTTTCTGGAATGAAATCAGCGTGTAATTATTATCTTCGTTCTAATCATGAAAATCAAGTTGCGCTTGTTGATGCGGAAGGTGAAATGAAATATTCAACTTCACACGAAAATGGAGAAAATATTGGAGTTCGTCCTTGTTTATCTTTAGATATACCAACCTTTTTGCAAATCAGAAAAGGTTTAGATCGTATTGGTTATTGGGGTTCAGAATTTCAGATTTGTAAAGATTCAAAATGGAATGGTCCATTAATGAAATTGGGAGAATTTCCCCAATCACATTCCTGCCGTAATACAACTTTTTATCAAGAAATTAATTACAATTATTGTGATGAGGAAAAAGAAGAACAAGTAAGAGCTGGTGATTTAATTCCAACGGGTAAAACTTTTATTGGTAGTTATGATGCTAGTACGGGAAAATTTAGTGAAGGTGTGGAATATGAATACAATCTTCCCTGGCCTATTAAAATGGTGCGATATGGTTGTGATAACCCTAGTGTTGGTTATTGGTTTGATGTAGAGCCAATTCTTTGGGATATTGAAAATTGGTCTGATTTACCCAAAGAGATTAATCCGGAAGGTAACGGCACCGCTGCCGTAATTAAACTTCGCGCGCAAAAAGCAATTATCGGTGGTATTCCTTTTAATATTAATCAAAACCACCCTGATGCAAATTTATGGGTAAACAGTTCATTGCGTGGTTATTTAAATGGTTATGATTTGCGCAGTATTGAAAATCGTAATATTAGAAACCTTGAACACATTGCCTTGTGTGGTGGAAATTTTAAAGACCATAATTTTTTAAATGAAGCAATGGGACGCGTCAAGGGTTTAATTCAAGAAATTAATTTATTAAAAGATAATAAAAAATCGCGACAACGCCCAATCAAACAAAACGCATTAAAAATGAATTCAAAAGCAACCGAAATAGGAAAATCATTATGACACAAGCATCGCAAAAAGTTATCCGTGATATTTTAACTAAACTAACTAGTCAGCCATTTGTGATTGGCGGCGTGTCAGCGAAAAATTTTCCGGATGCTGTTGTGCTTCCTGCCACTACTCCGTCAGCGGAATTGGGTATTATTCCGCAAGATAAAGGTTATCAACATCCGAAGTGGTTATTAACTTTGATGATGAAAGCACACGCCAAAAAGAAAATTTTACTTTGTATCGATGGGATTGATGCTTTGCCATTCAGTGAACAAGCAAAGTTTTGTGGCATCTTAAAATATAAAGGTTTAAATGGTTTCGCTTTCCCGCAAGAAACGCAAATCATTGTAACAGCGAAACAGATTGATAATGTATCCCCAGTAATTAAAGATTTTTGTTTGCTTTATCAAGCGGAATAATTTGATAACTCTTGAAAATGTTGGGTTATCAGTGGTATGCTGTTTATGAAAAATGAGTATGCGTTTAGAAGATATTATTGTCTCGACAAATTTAGAAGATGCAAAAATCAGTGATCGCATTTTTTTACCGTCCACAAATGAAATTGCGCAGAGTATTTTATTTGATATTAAAACGGTTGGTTTAGCTGAAATTGGGTTTAAAAATAATCCGCAAGGTTTTGAGAAAAATGGTTCTTTTTGGACGCGGGACCGTGCGGCGTTTGAAACGGATAAAATTAATTATTATGATGTAAATTATGGACTGCGTTCAGCTTTTTATGATGATATAAATATTGGTTTGCGTCCGTGCATGAATTTAGACATTAATGCTTATTTAGATTTACAAGAAGCTATGAAAAAGCGTCATGATGATGAAAGATACGCTTTTTATCGAGACCCTGAAGATAAAGAACATGATTACATATTATTGGATTTTGGTGAATATCCGCAAGTTGTGGTGAACGGCGATAGGAATTTTGAAAATGAAAAAGACCGTTTAGTGAAGACAAATCGTAAATATCTGTTAGCTTTTGATAAAATTATTGGGCAACCTGTTTTGTGTTCTGAGCGTGAATTAGATGGCCAAAAATATGTCAAGGTTGCCACAAATAATCGAATCTATTATTTAGCTAATAAACCGTTGGCTTGGATTGTCACGAATTGGCACGAGCTGCCGCGCGAAATTAATGCACAAGGAAATGGCAAAGCGCAAACAATTAAGCTAATCACGCGCAATGTTATTAATTTTGGTATTCCATTTTATCGTACGAGTAATTTTGATCCGGCAAAGTTTAAATTTAAAAATAATAAGACGCTATGGCAAAATAGTACCCTGCGTGGTTATTTAAATGGTTATGATTTGTCGATGTTGAACGCTGGTAATTTTACTGAACACAATTTTATCGATGAAGCCTTTACAAAAGAAAAAGAATTATTGCAAACCATTGAATGTCAAAATAAAATTAATCGCAAAGGTTGGGGTGTGAATTTAAGTCAACAATCTTTAAATGAAACCGAGCAGTTACGCAAATATATTGAACATGGACATCCTGTGATGTTACATGGTCCCAGTGGAATTGGTAAATCGCGGCGCGTGCAAGAAATTGACCCAAACTATGTTTCATTAACTTTGCGCAATGGAATGTTGCCGGAAGAGATTATTGGCAAAAATATTTTTATTAATGAAAAAGATGTAAAATCGGCACAATGGCAAGCACCAGCGTGGTATACAGATTTATGTGAAAAATGTGCCAAAGAACCGCACAAGCGCCATATTTTATTTATTGATGAATTAACTAATGTGCGTGAACAAGAACAATCTGCGGTGTTTCATATTGTATTAGATCGTTCGGTGACGCCAAACTGCGGCAAATTACCAGACAATGTTTCCATTGTGGCGGCGGGTAATAGTATGGAAAAAAGTACGGCAGCTTATCAAATAGCGGAACCGTTAGAGCGAAGATTTTATGGTCACATTTATTTTGAACCCAACATCATGGATTGGTTAGATTGGGCCAATCGTATGAACGAAGATAAAGGACATTTAAATGTGCATCCATTAGTGACGGCTTTCGTGGCTTCCATGAGAGATGCAGTCTTCTGTCCGCAGCCAGACCCAGATGATACCAAGAAATATAATTATAAAATTGACCCACGCGCTTGGGAACAAGTGAGTGATTTAATTTATGATAACGGTGGCATGATTTACAAAGAAATCATCGCGAATAAAATCGGACCGTTATTGACAAATGCTTTGGTGGCGTTTGCGAAGAACCCACCACTGACGGCAGAAGATATTGTGAACAAAAATTATTCACAAATTGAAATACCACGCAAGTTTGACCAGCAATATATTTTAGCCATGGCGTGGCGTTATGCGAAACCAGAACAAGTTCCAGTGATTCGTGAATTTATTAGCCGGGAATTTGGTGAGGAAATTTTATCCGTTTATGATGGAGCGCGAGCTTTGGTAGTAAAAAACATAAAATCTGAATTAGAAAAATAAACTTGGTTTGACTCTTGAATTTGAGTGATTGAAATGTTAATCTATAAAGAAAGGATTGGATGGTATGTTAATTAATGATTTGTTAAACCCCAAGGTTTTATTAAATACGGATTTAAGTGGATATTGGGGAAGCCAAGATTTTAATACGCGTGATATGTTTTTTATTGAGGGAGATTATGATGACCCACAATTAACGCAAGCCACAGATTTTGCAATTTTAAATAAAGCATTAAATACGAAAGATGAAAATTTTAATCCTGAAGTTTTGGGTAAGTTTCCGTCTTGCCGTGTTTGGTTGCGAACAGGTGGACAAGATGGTTTAGGGATTGGTCGTGTTTGTATTCGCAATGAAGCAGGTAAAAAATTTTTTGTCACACCAAGTGAAAGAAATTTATCGCAAGGTATATCTCCGCGCACGCGCATGGATTTGTTAGAATTTTTGAAAGTGCGAAGTTGGTTGGACAAGAATCAAAAAGATGACCAACAGACTTTAAGTGTTCAGCATGTTGAAGGTCAAAACGGTGTTTTGCTGTTTGGTGAGTACCCGCAAAAATATGTTGGCGATAAATTTAACAAACAACTAGAAGAAGCTTTGGAACATCGCGTGATTGTTCCGACGGGGAAAACTTACACTGGTTGTTTTGATAAAAAAAATGACAAACCAAATTATTATTTTGAATACGAAGTTAATGGTAAACGCTATGTGCGGGTGAATAAAGGACCACGCAATGATGGTTATTGGGTAGAAGTTGTGCCTTTGGTTTGGGAAATTGAAAATTGGAAAGATTTACCAACTTCGATTAATCCGCAAGGTAGCGGTACCGCAGTATGTTTAGATTTAGCGTCAAAATATGTATTAATGGCGGGAATTCCTTTTTATCCAAATCTTACTGATGATAATAATAACTTGTGGCAAAATAGTTCGCTGCGTGGATTTTTGAACGGTATTAATGTTAATAACATTAAAGAAAATGGAAATACTGATTACACTGCTCCGTGTGGTGGCGATTTTACGCATTATAATTTTATCCAACAAGCATTTACACGCGAAATTGAGTTGTTAAAAACAATTGATATTTATCAAAAAGCTCGGTTGGGTTGGGGAATTAAAATCCAAGAAAAACCTTTGTCGATTAATGAGCAATTACAAAAATATATCCAAAACGGACACACGGTGATGTTACATGGTCCCAGTGGGATTGGTAAATCACATCGTGTGAAAAAAATTGATCCCGACTTTGTTTCTATTACTTTACGCAATGGAATGTTGCCGGAAGAAATTATTGGTAAGAATATTTTTCTTGATGAAAAGAATGTGAACTCTGCTCAATGGCAGGCACCAGCATGGTATAACGATTTGTGTGAAAAGTGCGCGCAAGAGCCAAACAAGCAACATGTGTTGTTTATTGATGAGATTACGAATGTGCGCGAGCAAGAACAATCTGCAGTATTTCATATTATTTTGGAACACTCAATTGGTCCAAATATTGGTAAGTTGCCAGCCAATGTATCGGTCGTGGCGGCGGGTAACAGTTTAGAAGAAAGTTTAGCCGCTTATCAAATGGCAGAACCGTTAGAGCGTCGTTTCTTCGGTCATGTTTACATTAAGCCTAACATTCCGGAGTGGTTAGAATGGGCAAGCGAGCCTAATGAAGATCCCCATAAAGCGCAACAAGGTCGTCTCAATATTCACCCGTTGGTAGCGGCCTTTGTGGCTTCGGTTGGTATGGAATGTTTTTGTCCACAGTATGACCAGGATAATCCGCCTAAATATAAGATTGATCCGCGTGGTTGGCAACAAATCAGTGATATGATTTATGATAACGGTAATACAATTTATTTAGAATTAATCCGTAATAAAATTGGGCCGATGTTAGCGGATACATTTATGACATTTGCAAAGACACCTGCCCTCACGGTACAAGACATCGTCAGTGGTAATTATGCTCGTCACGAAATTCCCCATAATTTAGATATGCAATATGCGATGGCTATGATGTGGCGTTATGCGAAAATGGATGAAGTGGCTACTGTGCGTCAATTTATTAATAAAGAATTCAACCATGAAATTTTAGCGGTTTTCGATGAAGCATGGGCAAACACCCCGGAAAAAGCAATCTTTTTAAAGCAATTAAAACAACAAGAAGTTAGAGCGGAAAAACCAAGTCTTGAAAAAAACTGATAAAAAAAGGCGCTACTTGAAATTGATTGCAAAATTTGATAAATTATCTTAATGGATTTTTGTGATTTAATTTCGATTACGACTTTAGGTAATACTGATAATTATGGTTGTGAGTTTGATCATCGATTTGATACTCATGACTATTTTTATTTGGATTCGCAATATGAAGCTGCGATGCATTTGTTTCAGTACAAATCAGGAGATAAAGCCAATTTAACTTTTCCAACAGATTACGCGATTTTAAACAAAGCAGTTTATTTTGAAGACCGTAATGATTTACACGCAAAACTGGCTATCAATCAAACAAAATCAAGAGTTGGTTGCCGTACATGGCTGCGTACTGCGGAGCAAGATGTTTTTGACAATGATTTACGCCGCGTAAGTGTGATTGATGAGTCTGGGCGGATTGATTCAGTTAATATGAAAGAAAATATTTTGCCACACGCAATTCGTCCGTGTGTGCAATTAGAAATTGACGCATGTTTGGCTGTTTTAAAATACCAAACGAAACAAAACAAACATAATAATTGTTTTGCTTTGGGTATAGGTCAGATGAATTTGGGGACATACCCTACTTCGTATGTAGGTGATGAAATAAATTATGAGTTAGAAAAAAAATGGGAAGATGGGATTTTAAAATCAACCGGCAAAACTTATACTGGCCGCTATAATAATAAGCGTCAGCGTCTATCGCAATATGACGAATATGAAATTGATGGCGAAAAGTATGTGCGTGTTGATAAAGGTTTCAGAGGTAACAATGGTTATTGGGTAAAGGTTGAACCGATTGTTTGGGAAATTGAAAATTGGAACGATTTGCCCACGGCATTAAACCCCAAAGGTACAAACCAAGCAGATACAATTAAATTACGCACGAAATCAGCGATTATAGCGGGAATTCCTTTTTATCCGAACACAGAAGATAAACACAACCATTTATGGCAAAACAGTACATTACGCGGTTATTTAAACGGCTATAATGTTAATTATATTCAGCATAATGGTTTACAGGTTTACGGTGCACCGCGTGGTGGTAATTTTATACAACAAAATTTTATAAACGAAGCTATGGATAGTCTCATTGAACATATCCGCGCTATTCGTTTCTATGGAAAGAAAAAGTTCATACCGACGATTGAAGCGAATCCGAGTGTTTTTAAGAATTATCAAAATACGGAACAAATCACTAATGCCAACCAAGAAAACCAACTTTAATTTTTAACCAATATACACAAAACTGGATTTAGTGGTAAGGAAATTTGCATTTAAACGATAGAATTAAAAAATTAATAAAAAAAGTAAGCTGTGACTCTTGAAAAATGATTTGTGATTATGTTAAAATGAGAAAAATAATTAAAAGGATAACATATGGAATTAAGAGATTTTATTGTACCGACAAAAGTTGGTTCTGGTGATAGTGAGGTTACAAATCGGATATATTTGCCTAGCTACGAAGAGCTTGAGGAAAAGTTTAATTTTGCATCAAAAGATTTTATTGTTAAACAAGAATACGATAATAAAATTCCAACATTAAACACTTATTGGTTGCGCAATGATGCTTTGACGAAAATTTATTCGGGCTCAAAAGCGGAAGGTTGTGTTGGTGTTGATGGCGATCAACTTCCCATTCGCGTAATGCGTGATGGTGTTTATTGTTTTGAAAAGATTGCGCTGAAAAAAACAGATATTGAAAGTGTTCATGATTATTTTAAGAATACCATACGCATGTTGCGTTTGTGTATGCGTGTTGACCTTGCGGCTTATTTAGCGTTGGTTGAAAAATATGATAATTATTTACCATATGAATATGAAGATGAACATAAAAAATGTCATTGTATGAAAATTGGTAAAGAGTTTGATATTTATACAGGTAAAAAAACAAACAAACAAATTTCTTGGCGAGTTTTAAATTGGGACGATTTGCCGAAATCAATTAACCTAGAAGGAAATGGTACAGCAACGACTATTGATTTAATAACTTTAAATACAGTTGGTTGTTCATCTTTTATTGAAAACAGAAATGACCTAGACCAAAATCACTTATATGGTAACAGTGTGATAAGTGAAAAATTGAATGGCAAAAAAAATAAAAAATTTAGCTTTTTAGACCATGCATTTAAAGAGGAAGAAATTTTATTGCGCACTATTGAGAAGAAAGAAACAAAAAAGAAAACAACTTTAATCATTGACACTAACTCTGCGTACTTAAAAGAAGATTTTATCAGAAGCCTTAGGGCTAATCCAAAAGTATTAAATGAATTGGTTCCAGCAATGAAATTATTAATCCAGGAAGCAGGAAAAATAAAATAATCAAAAAAGGCACTGAAATGGTGTCTTTTTTTAGATAAGTGTTTTGCATTTTACCTCGTGTTTGGTGCACCAACCCTTCACATAGGCGAAAACAAAATTATAGTATGCACAAACGCAAAAACATAGGGTAACCTATTCTAGGTTACCTTTATCATTCAAGTTTGAAATAAATTTTTTAATTTGATAATGTAATTCCCCTTCAAATTCTGAAGATATAGATAATATTTCATCAAACATAAATTGATACAATTCGCATAACGCATTATGTGCATAGCATAATAATTCTAGACACTCTTGAGTCCCAAATATAAGGTTTTCCTTAAAATTTTCATCAAATATTCGATTACCTATGTGTACATTAAAATTATTTCTTCTATCCATTAATTTTTTTCTAAAATTCAAGCATTTATTGTTATAAGTTTCAAGTAAAGATAAAAACAAACTTTTTTTTTGTTGTGTGTTACAAATTTTATTTAAATTTTCTTCAATTGCGAAATGATTTAATATATTAAAAATCGAATAATTGTTTTTTTGGCTATCATATAATTTATCTAGTATTAATTCCAGTCTTTTTTCAAATGCATCAATTGCATATATATACCATTTATTTTCAAGCTTTATATTAGAATTAGGCTTTCTAAAATATCTATAACCTATTTCATCATATAAGCTACCAGAAATATAATAACAACAAAATGCTTCATGAATTTCGTCTGCAATAAATAGAAATATTTTTTTGACTTCCTTGGTATTTAAACCATCAAACTTTAAAATGTTAGAAGACTTCGTATTAGGATAAATTATATTATCACTCATAAACAAAT
>JAFYKU010000055.1 GCA_017537405.1 Clostridia bacterium | reverse complement strand
CCAGTTGGGCATTAGGGATTGTGGTACCACCTATTATATTTGGGTAAAATGGACAGGTGGATCCAATGTCAAAGCGGGTGAAGCACCTTATCGTTACACTTACGGAAGTAATGTGGTTGTTCCTAAATTCAAAATCACGCAAGTAACCAGTTTAGGTACAAACGAAGTTACATTGAAAAGTGAGGATATTGCCACCGCCAAGAGCAGTAATGGCTTGCCTTTCAAATATGATTTCTCGACTTCGACAGGAACATACACAGCGCAGAGTCAAGCATTGTTTAATGCGACATCGACAACACCAAGTATTAACTTCAATGGTGCAGCCTATAGCAGCTCAGCAGTATCTTATCAATATTTAATCTCGGATAAGAGTTCAGATGTTGCAGCAAGCACAAGTGGTTGGGTAGACACAATTGCCAGTGCAACGGCATCTGCGGTAAAGTCAGCGTATTACTTATGGGTAAAGGTTATCATTAACGACAAAAATGTTAATTTGGCGACAACAATTAATACCAATAAAACTGCAAAAATTGTGGCGGCAAGTTCATTTGTTCACAGTAACTTACAACCACAAAAGAAAACAGATAGATTAGTTGCCAATGGTTCACCGGTAGACTTGATTATACCAAGTACGCAAATTTCGCCAGCGGTGGAATATTCATTAAATGGTACAACCTTCTCGGCTTATGGTGACGCAGTTCGTCCGACTACTGCAGGTACCTATAAAATTTACTTTCGCGGTGCTGCGACGAGTGATGGATCGTTCGTTGCGGAATCAAAACCAAGTACAGGTTATCCATATTATGAGTTAACAATTTATCCACAAGATGCGACAGCAACTGCCCCGAAATCTAATGATGTGGTTTACAATGGAGCATCAAGAACAGCAAGCGAATTGATTACAAAAGGTTTTGCTGTAATTGGAGAAGAAAATCGTGAATTAGAGTATGCATGGAATACCAACGCAAATTATGTTTCATTTGATAACTTAGCAAGCCAAAAAGATGCAGGAGAATACACATTATGGTATCGTTATGTTGCGGCTAGTGAAAACGAAAGTGCGGTATCGCCAAGTAGTATTACAGTTAAAATCCAGCGTGCAGCAATTACCATGCAAGCATGTACATGGACAAAAGAACACGAATATGATTACAATGCAGCGGATCATACATTCTTAGAAGCTGCGTTGGATTACACAATCAACGGAACAAGTATAAAATATTCGACTGGTGCCGGAAGTCAAACAATGGGTAAAATTTACTACGCATTGACAAGTTCGAATACAGAAGCACCGGCAATTGAAGAAGATTGCTGGACACCAAACTTCGCAGACCTGAAAGCACGCAAAGTAGGTAGTTATTATATCTGGGTACGCGTAGATGATAGTGGTAAGAACCACAAAGGAATTGATCCAGTTTGTTACAACGCAAACTACGCAATTAAGATTAATTTGGCATCTGAACAAAAATATGACCAATCGACAGTGACAGTAATTGAAAATTTACGCTTTAATGCTGAAGGTCAAGCTTTGATTAGTGGCTTTACATTAAAAGTAAGTGTTCCTAACAGTGCAGAAACCAATCAATACAAAGAAGTACCAAATGAAGATTATGCGTATACGGCATTCTACTATTTAAGTGATGATGCATCTGTATATCCGTCCATTGAAGGTGATTTGATTGAAAATGGTTGGAGTACTGATTACAAAACACTGAAACAAACGAACGCTGATACATATTATTTAATCGTCTATCTTAAAGTTACAGACGGAAGTTCGATTAAGAGCGAAGTAGTTGCCTTTACAAACTATGCAGCAATTCTCGCACCGGCAAAACATTCGGATATTAAACTTTCAGGTATTACTGCAACTCCAAAAGAGTTTTCAGGCGATGAACAAGCTATAGTAGCAGGTGAATTAATTGCAACTATTCCAACAACCAACAAAGTAATTACTGATAAAGAAATAACTGACATTAAATATTGTTTTGTAGGTGAAGACGAGTTAGAACCGAAAAGTACTTCAACCTGGTATGGCAGTCTTGCGGACGCAAAAGAAAAGAAAGTTGGAAAATACCAATTATTTGTATGGTTAAAAACAACCACAAATATTGACCAAACTACAGATTATATTGTGCCAGTATTAGGTGACAGTTTGACAGAAATTACACGCATTGATGGACTCAAATTAAATATTGTAGAATTGGGTATTGCCAAAGAAGACGACTTGGTATACACAGGTGAAGAAGTTCGCTTAATTACATCTGCGCCGAAACTACAAATGGGAAATGGTACAGATTTGGAAGGTAAATTAGGTACTGTCAAATACTACATTAGCGGAGACAGAGATGAATTTACAACCGAAGGTACAACTAAAGAAGACCGTGCGTACAATTTAAGTGAAGTAACAGAATTAAATGCCGGTACTTATTATATTTGGGTTGCGTTTGAACAAGGAGAAAACCACACAAGTATCGATCGTAAATATGTCGCAAAAGTTACAATTACACCAGCGACAGGAGACAACATAGCATTAAGTGGAATAAACATTAACCAAGCATTGACATACAATGGACAAAACCAAGATTTGATTACAAGCGAAGTAGTTCAAAAAATTAGTGGAAATACATTAGATGCTGTAAATATTGAATCTGTTGAATACGGATATTCAAACAATCCAGAAAATCAACCAACGAGTTATGTATCTGAGATTGCAGATTTGGAAGCACGCGATGCGGACAAATATTACGTATGGATTAAAGTAATAACTAAATCCAATTCAGTTACAAACCAAAAAAATATAACTGATTATGTAAAACTTTATTCTGAAGAAGAATTTGCACAAATTTTCAAAGCTACATTAAGTTTAAGTAATATTGGAATAAGCGAAAACGAGGGATTAGTTTATATTGGGCAAGCACAATCGTTAGCAACATTCATTGACGGAAAAACTACAATTACTTTAAACAATAATGGTATAAACTTAAATACTGACGAATTAAATCCAGACCTTGTCTGCGAATGGGGTTTAGGAAAAGACACTACAACAGAACCAACAACTTGGGTTGTGGATATAAATGAACTAGAAGGAACAAACGCTGGTGATTATTACCTTTGGGTTCGTGTAGAAAAAGAAAGTAAAAACTTCAACGCTTTTAAGGCAAAACATTTTAAGACAATTAATATTGGTCAAGCTGATATTTGTTTAGAAAAGGATTTGATTGTTAAAACTGGTTTAAAATACACCGGAACAGCACAAAGCTTGGTAGAAAGCGCACCAATTATTAAGTTCCGTGCAGCAAATGGAGATTATATTGAAGCAACAGGTTTAGTTGTAAAATATGCAATCTTAGCTGAAGAAATATTAACCGGTGACATAGAAGAAATAAAAGCAACAGATGCAAAAGAATACGAAATTTATTACTATGTTGAAGCAGATGCTGAAAATAATAACTGGGAACTTACAGAATTTACTGCGGAAGTAGAAATTGCCAAGGTTGCTGCTGACATCGAAGGAATAGGTTTAAGTGCAACCCCAGAAGCAAAAGAGAAATTAACCTACAATGGAACTAGTCAAGACTTAATAACATAT
>JAFYKU010000054.1 GCA_017537405.1 Clostridia bacterium | reverse complement strand
TACTTGTCAATGCCCTTCATACTGTATAAACGGTTAACCAAACTATTCAAAGCTTCTAACGCATCTGTACGAATACCTTCCATAACAATTTTGAAAAAACTTTCTAAGAAACGCAAATGACCTTCAAAAGTATCGTCATATTCTTCACCCGTATCATCGTCTTCTTCCAACATATTAGGATAAATGTGGAACGGATTGAAACGACCATGCCCCGCATTACCCACATCAATCATACCGCCATGTAAGCGTTTTGCCAAAGTTGAATACTCTTTTTCTGGGTCACAAATGTAAATACGCGTATTATCAGCCGCTAAGTTTGCCAAAAGCGATTTAGTTGCGAAGGATTTACCACTACCCGACTTACCAATAATAATCATATTACTGTTAACGCGAACATCATTGCGTTGGAAAAAATCCACAAAGACAGGGTTACTGTTGCTACCCAACATCACGCCTTTTTCGTCCATTAATAAATCAGAAACAAATGGGAAACTTGCCCCCAAAGTACTGGTAACCATACCACGCTCAATCGCGTCATATTTATCCAAACGCGACACATTAGCAGACACAAACGCATCAATTTGTTTACCCGAGTTATTACTAAACTTAAAGCCTTCTTCAACAATGCGGTGTCGTAATTCGGTTGCAGTTTTCGTATCAGCTGTTAAGTGAATACGCACATTAAACATTTGTTCGTTACCCAACTTTAACTGTTGCAACATTTGTTCGATGGTTTCTAACTGGCTTTGCTTTTCCATCTTTTGACTTTCTTTGCCCTTGTTTTCTTGTGAACGCATTTCAATAATGGCGCGGTCAATCAATTTTTCGGAATCCATTTTCGGCATCTGCGAAAAATTCATAACAGCACGGCAATTCGGATAATTAAAGAATGTATACAACCAAGCCGGTCCCACATCCATCGGATAATCGGTAAATGTTAAAGTGGTTTTGTCTTCTCCGTCCATTTGATAACGACTAACACCAAACTTAATTTTATTAGGAAAAGTCCATTCGTTGCGCTTTTCGTATGGCACATGGTCAAAACTCTTTTCGTCATAGTACTTATTGTAGTTACCACGCATGAATACATACAGGTCTTTACCCAACAAACGATGCGCGTGCAAACTGGTGCCCAAAGCTGAAATCACGCTTTCTGTAGTACCGTCTAACTCTTCTTTCTTAGAAGAATAAATCACCAAATAATATCCAGTACGATATACTTTGGCTTCTTCATTCATAAATTCCAACATGTTACCGCGTGAAGTAAAGACAGCTTCCCGGGCTTCCAATTCTTCGGATGTAAAAGTACCAAGTTCCACATTGCGTGATAATTGGTCATATTTTTCAATTTCGATATCCATATAACGATCAAACATTAATGGTTTTTCAAAAGAAATCAAACTACCAGAATTTTGCGTGCCAATCCGGCGTAACGCGTTGGCGAAATTATTAATTAACATTCTTTGTTCTTCAGGTGCCAACAATGCAAATTCAACTGGCATAACTTCAATAACAGAAGCAACATAAGAACCGTAATTGATAAATTTATCATCTAAAAGGCCAATATATGGAATGATACGACTCATTTCCACATAGCCCTTTTCAAAATTTTTAGAGTATTTTTTAGAATATGCTAGAAAACGGAAATACCACATATATGATTCGTATTTGCGGTCACCTGCACTATCTTTGAGCATACCAAGAATAACCACAAACGCGATAATCCCGCCCAAAATCATGAGCGGAATTAATCGTGAGATAAACAAAAGTGCAACACCAACACCACCAAGGACTAACCAAACAATATCACTGCCGGTTAATCCTTTCATGAAGATGGTTTTGATTTTGGTACGGCGCGGTATAAAGTAGCCAGCCATTAGTTACCACCTGAAGGCTTTGGTACACCTGCTCCGGTCAATTTTTTCAATTGCTCGTTTATTTGTGCAGTAAGGTCGTTGTAATATGTTTGTGAACCATCTTTATTCCTTGACGCAGTATGAGCTGGTTGAACTTGGTTCAAACCATTCAACCAATTTTGAACATTGTCAATGATATATTTGTTATTTTTATTTTCGTCAGCAGCCATAAATTTTTGCAATTCACTAATATTATTTTTAACAAAACCACTATCTACAACATCTGGATTACTTTTACCTGCGGTTAAAATTGAACTCAAACAACTTGACAGTTCTGCAACACTGTTAACACGGTTACCATTCATATCTTTAATTTTACCAATTAAACTATCAAATTGGTGGTCATTAAAGTTTTTCGCATCGGCAATTGCATTACTGATTTCGTCAAGGGCTTTTTGCTCTTCACGAGAATAATTATCCATTGCAAGCTGTACTTTTCCTTGAATTGCTTTAATTTCACTAATATTAAATAAACGAGCTGCAGTTGCCTGCATATTTTCCAACCCAGTTCCCGTCATATTATTTAAGAAAGAACCAAGATTTGTCGCATCAAAAACACCTAATCCACGAATACCATCCAGTAATTTTTGATCGCTGCCTTTCCCACTTTGTTGCCATTCGAACATTTTGTTAATAGTTTCATCGTCAAAATGCTTGCCATTATGTTCTAAACTTTCGGCCTTTGCACGATTACCTTCACGAACGGCATCAACCAATTGTTGTAATAAAAGACCACTCATCATATAATTACCATCTTTATGCATATCGTTAATTAAGGTATCTTTATGTACAAGTGCAATTGAATCCGTATTCATTTTCATTGTCATATGGAAATCGCGTTGGTTTGCTTTTTCGGTAATAACCGCAACCGACGCAGATGAATCATAATTATCGCGGTATTTTTTTGCCATTTTATATTCACGAATCTCGCCAGCATGCCTCATGACACCATCAAAAGCCTTTTGTAAATTGTGTAGTGCTTCATTTTTAATCTGGTTAACAACAGTTTCATCCATTTGGACGCCTTTCTCTTCACATTGCTGTTTATATTGATTAAGTTTATAACCAACAGAATTTATGTTTGCCGATGCAAGGTCAGCGTTTGAATTTCTTGTTGCTTGAACATAGGCATCAACCACATTTTTTGGAACACCATTACCAAGTTTATCCTTCAGCATCTTGATACCTTCGTCTTGTAATTTACGACCATTCATAGCTGTATTGGTCATTTGAATTTGTTGTTTTAACTCATCTAGCTTGTTTAAGAACCCATTTGCTTGTTCCGAATTTAATTCAGAAGTAACTTTATCTTTATCCACACCCAATGAACCAGCAATTCTATCAATCATATTTTCTTTTGAACCAGCGTCCAAAATGTTTTTCTTTAATTGATTATATTTGTCGGTTTCTGGATCGATACCAAACTTAGAAGCAAGTTGCGCTGCAATTTGGTCAACAGTTTCTGCGCGCATACCTTCGTCGCCATTCTTTTTTTGCTCAAGTGTAAATACATCGTTATTTTCCATTAATGCACGAGTAAATTTTTCGATTTCAGCAGCTTTATCCATGTTTTCCTTACTATTGAAATCAATACCAAACTTACTTGGATCTTGAGAAACCATAGCGGACAAACGGCTTTCGATTGAATCTAAATTCCCACCCGACAATTTTTCCATTGCCTGTTTTATTTTGTCGTTGTCACCACTGATTTTATTCCATTCATATTCAGCATTTTTTTGCGCGCGTGCTTTTGCTCTTTCCGGAGTTAAACCTATATCTGCTTTCAATAATTTTTCTTCGTTTTGAGCGGTATATAAAAGTTTAAAACGATCTTCGGCACTCATACCGGCAATCGCACTGGCTACTGCTTGACGGCGTGCTTCACTTTGACCAAAATTTTTCGCTAAAACAGCTGCTTCGTTGTCCTTTTGAGCCATCAAGGCACCACCTGCTTCAGCATCTCCGCTAACATCGTTTTTCTTTTTAATATAACTTGTTTCTTCATTGGTAATTTTTTCTTGGTCTGCTTCACGCAAATCAGCACGGGTCCATTTCCAAAATTCGTTTAATATTGTACCGTCTTTTTTTGCATTCGCACTAAACTTACCAAAAGTATTTGTAAAAATTTCACCGGCTAGTGAATATCTCAAAGCTGTTTTGGCAATATTACCCCGAGCACCAGCAGAGGCTTTTTTAGTTTTAACTGTACTATTTGTCGATTTTGCAAAATTTGGATCAGATAATAAAGCATATTTATCTTCTCCAGATTTTTTAGCGCGCTCTTCTGCTGCTTTCTGTTGATTACGATATTGTTTAATTTCACCTTTCGACAAACCTTTATTTTTCAACTCTTCATCTGTTAAAAGACTTCCTTTCGCTTTTGTCGCCATATGGGCACCCAAAATATGACCTTGGCTGGCACTACGCTTACTATTTATCTTTTCACTGGCTCTTCTTCTTATAAATCCTGCCCATGTTTTATCATTTTCTAATTTATTCAAACGCATTTTGCCCAATCTTCCCAGTTTTCCCTCTGCATCTAACTTTCTCAAGTTAGCAGCAATTTCTTGATCTCGCTTTTTTTTGTGAGGAGCTATTTGGTTTGCAAGGCCACGGGCCCATTGTGCTTTTTTTATTGTACGACCTAAAAGCCCGCCTTTAAATGACTCTCTTGCAGCGTTACGGGCTTTATGCGCATCGTCAAACATGGCTCCAATGCCCTTGCTTTGAATTGAGCTGGCGCCCAAAAGTGAACTGATACTGTCGCGAATCTTGGTCAACATCGAAGTAAAGGCAACCAAGCCAAGCCATGCCAATGCGGCACTGCCAGTGACGGATTCAACCGCGTTTTGTACAGGTTCTAAGAGAACAATAAAGATGTTTAAGGAAATAATAATTGAGAAAGCGCTGACTGCTTCTTTGTAGAATTGAGAAACAAAGTTGCTGTTGAATTTTTGACCATCATCGAATGGATAGAAAGCAATACTGATTGGACTAAGCATGTAAATTACTGCCATATTGACCGCGCGTTGAATTAAACCGAAGACGAAATTCAAATAAACACCCAATGCGGAAATAATACCAATGTACCCAATAACAAAATTAATACTGAATAAGTCGTATAACTCGTCAACCGCTGCCAAATTCAAGCAAGAGAATTTAGCAATATAATCGCCCATGTTTTCTTCGGTTGCAACGGTAGTTCCATCTTTAGTAATCATCAAATAACGGCGGGCATTAGCACCAGTCATCATCAAATCATCAACTTCTTCCGGTGTCATGTTATACAATTCTTTGGCACGATACGAAGAAAGTGTTCTGACAGATGGTTTTTTATCAAGCCAATCTTCAAGAATTTTTTTGTCTTCTCTCTTTTGACTGTCAGCAGTCGTTAAATCACGGAAAGTTAGAATTTTTTTCGAAAATTCATTAGCTAAGGCAGACGATGTATCAACTTCCCCGTCAATTTTAGATAATTGTGCAGAAAAATCTGATTTTGCTTGAGATAATGAATTATTAGCACTGGCTGTAGACGCAACAACAACAGGTCCTTGGCTTACTTCTTCGACCGCGGCAGTATTTAGTGTTTGCGTACCATCTTGTGGTTCCAACCAAGCATTATGCGGTGTCCACATATTATTACTATTTAAAACATCGAGTGCTGTACTATTGTAAGATTGATAATAACGATGACTTTTTACATTACCATCAGTACCAACCAAATTACCGTTACCAAGTGTAATACCACCTCTACCCCAGTGACCTTCGGCAAAAGTCATTCTTTTATTACCACTTGTCGGATTCAGCGCAGCAGCAAAAGGATTTTGCGTATAAGTGTTTGATGGATTCAAGAAAAATCCCCATTTCGATAAATCAGCATACAAAACAGATTGTTTACCATTGCTATTAAATCTGGGCTCGTTGGCATTTCTTTCGTAGAAATATTCGGTCGTACTATTTTTGTCAATGGGGACATATTTATCTTCGTGATAAAGGTCAATATAATCGCCAAATGTGGTGTTATACAAACCACCATAAGACTTCCAGTCAATCATACGGTAACCATCATACTTACCAGCTTTTTCTTCAATTGCCATGTTAACGGTAATTTTACCGGTTTTCTTGGCGGACACATTCATCAAGGCATCAATAATTTCTGGAATCGTTAAACTATATGCAACATTATCCGACATTTTAAATTCAATAATTGGTTTGTATAATGCTGGCGTAATCATTGCATCGGCATAAGAATCCATTGGCAGGTAATTCTTTTGAGAGAAAACAGGACTGAGATATCCATTGTACCCACTAACAAGATTTAAAAAGTTACTTTTAATCGTGGTAATTAAATCGTCAACGGTACCCGGGAATCCTTGATCATTCAACCATTCATTAATCTCGGTACAATCCAATTTTTGCGCTTCTTCATCACCGACTTCGCGTTTTTCAATGTTAAAGAAAGGCACAGTCGCATCTCTGCCGCTGCGAATTTTATCATAAAGTGCCAAATTTTCACTGAGGCGGGTTAGAAAACTGACTGCTTTTTTGTTGTATTGGTCAACAAGTTCTTTATAAACAACCCATTCCTTACCTTCGCCAACTTTATTAGCAATATCTTGTAAATCACGATTCATTTCTTGACCAACTTGCCAACCAGCTTCCTGCCCTTGGGTGATTTGTTGCAACAACGCCTTAAAATTATCAATTAATTGACCATGTAAGTCACGGAAGTTCAAGTCAAGCTCATACATTTCAATTGTCACGGGTAATTGATTGGATTGACTGTTAATTTCAACCCAAATATTACCAGTATAACTATCTGGATCAACAACCAGCGATTGCACAATCGGCGCACCCGGGGTTCCGGTCAATGAACCTTCATCATCATCAGCAGGAATTAACTTATCCATAACAACGAAGTTCATCTTTTCAATACCCTTCATTACAATTGGTGCTATTAACTGCATGTAATCAATATTCATCGCCCCAATACTCGTTGATCCGGGCAAAGCAGGAATGGCTTCAATAATACGCTTTGTTAATGTAGTGTATCCCATATTCATGATGGCAGCACTGAAAATTTTCAGGAAATGTTCTGGTTTAAACATATCAAGGCTAAATGAAGCATTGGCTTCCCCACCTTGCAATGAAATTTGACCGTTAAATGAAATACCAAGCTGCTTAGCACTGTCTTCCATGGATTTTTTATCATCGGCTGTCATTTGATAGCGCACAAATTCAGTCGACATATCAATTGTTTCGGAAAAGCCAAAAAGATTAATGGTAAAACTGTGCGGAATGTCATGGTCGTGCTGCATTTTATACTCATAATTCCAAATATCAAAT
>JAFYKU010000053.1 GCA_017537405.1 Clostridia bacterium | reverse complement strand
TACCACGAAAGATATTGTCACGCGTGGTGAAAATTTGGCGATTGACGAAGCTTGTTTGCCAACCAAAATTTTGTTGGGTCACATTGATTGGTTAATTGGTAAATGCGATTATGTTTTTGTGCCGCGTGTAGAGTTTGCTTATCGTTCGCAAATGTGTACTAAATTTTTGGCGCAAATTGACTTAGTGCGCAATACTTTCCGCGACCAAAATATTCAGTTATTATTTTATAATTGTTTTAAAAAAGGACCACGCGCCGAGTATAGTGCTTTCAAAAAAATGGGCAAGTTTTTGGGATTGAAAAATGCCGTAATTAAGGATGCTTATACCAAAGCACGACAAGCGCAACAGTACTTTGAAATGTTCCGTAGTCAAGCACAAGTCCAAACTTTACGCGAAACCACGAAAAATAAAGTTTTGGTGGTTTCCCATGCTTATAATATCGGGGATAAATTTGTGGGCGAACCCATTTTGCGTGCTTTGCGTCAATTAAATTGCGAACCCATTATTGCGGAATATTTTGATGCTTATGAATGTATGCACCATGTGCAAGAAATTACGAAGACACTACCCTGGGGATACAATAAACATTTGGTGGGTGCGATTGCGAAATATCGTAATGAAGTCGATGGAATTGTGATTTTGACCACCTTCCCTTGCGGTCCAGATAGTATGGTGAATGAGATGATTACCCGCAAGGTCAAAGATGTTCCGATTTTGGTTTTAACCATGGATACACAGGACGGAACCGCAGGATTGGAAACGCGTTTAGAAAGTTATGTTGATATTTTGAATTTCAAAAAGGAGCACGCAAATGACTAAAGTGAATGAAGAAATTGTAGCTTGTTTCCCGCAGTGGGGTAATTATTCGCACGCGTTTAAGTTTTTAATTGAGCGTGGTTTTGGCGTAAAATATATGACTCCACCGCCGATTACACGCCGTACTCTTGAATTAGGTAGTCGACACAGTCCAGATTATGTTTGTGTTCCGTTTAAATATTGTTTAGGTTGTTATTTAGAAGCTTTGGAACAAGGTGCAAATTGCTTGATGCAAATTTTCGGGGCTTGTCGTTTGAACTATTATGGTGAATTGGCGGAACAAATCTTGCGCGATTTGGGATACCAGTTCGAATTTATGAATATGGCGGAAATTAAGTGGACTTCCCCGCGTTCGATTGTCGAGCATATGCGAAAAATTAATCCGAATGTGTCAATTGCTAAGGTAGTTGCCGCCCTTCCAACTATGGTTAATATGATTAAGTTGATTGACAAGTTTGATGATTTTCTGCGTCATAATATTGGTTTTGAAGTTAATGAAGGTGATTTTGAAAACTTGGCGAAGGAATTTTATGCTTCCTTATATAATATCCAGTCGGGAAAGCAATTAAAACGCATAAAAAAAGACTATCTGCGCCGTTTGAAAAAAATTCCCGTCAACAAACCAGCAAAAACTTTGAAAGTTGGTATGGTTGGTGACTACTATACTGTGCAAGAACCGTTTAGTAATTACTATATGGAAAAAGAGTTGGCGGCTATGGGAATGGAAGTTTATCGCGATATGAATTTGACAAATACTTTGATTCATAACCAATGGAAAAAGCGTCATCGCTTTGCCAAAAAATATGCAAAATTTAATCCAGGCGCAACCGCAACTTTTACCATTTCCGAAGCGTTGTCTTATGTCAAGCAAGGTATGGACGGCGTTATTCAAGTCAAATCATTTGGTTGTACACCGGAAGTGGATTCGATGCCGATTTTGCAAAACATCAGTAATGATTATCGTATTCCGATTTTAAATTTCAGTTTTGATTCGCAAACCAGTGAAACGGGAATCAAAACACGGTTAGAAGCATTTTATGATATGGTCATTGCACGCAAAAATACAGGAAAAGGAGAAAAAGCATGAAAAAAGGATACATAGGAATTGATATTGGGTCGATTTCGACCAAGGGCGTGGTGGTAGATGAAAAAAACACCATTATTGCCAGCGATTATTTATGGACGGAAGGCGATCCGATGAACGCGGTTAAGCGTTTGTTAAAATCTTTGGAAAAACAAATCAAAGGGAAAGACATCAAAGTGGTCGCAGTTGGTACGACCGGAAGTGCGCGTAAATTAATTGGTGCGGTAACGAATGCCAGCGTGGTGAAAAATGAAATTACGGCACACGCAATTGGAACCACTACTCTGTATCCGGGTGTCAATACAATTTTTGAAATTGGTGGTCAAGATAGTAAAATTATCATCATTGAAAATGGCTATGTTGTGGATTACGCGATGAATACTTTGTGTGCCGCGGGTACGGGTTCATTTTTAAGCAGTCAAGCGCATCGTTTAGGTGTTTCGGTGGAAGATTTTGGTTCGATTGCTTTGACCAGTAAGCAACCGACGAACATTGCGGCGCGTTGTACTGTTTTTGCGGAAAGTGATTTGGTACATAAAGCGCAAATGGGTCACAAAAAAGAAGACATCATTGCGGGTTTATGTAAAGCGGTGGTAACGAACTATTTAAACAATGTAGGCAAAGGCAAACGCATCAAAGCACCGATTGTTTTCCAAGGTGGTGTCAGCAAAAATATTGGTGTGAAAAAAGCTTTTGAAGACGCGGTTGGTTGCGAAGTTACGGTGGATGCGAATGGTCATTTGATGGGGGCGTTCGGTGTGGCTATTTTAGCGAAGAAATCGGGAATTGAACGCGACTTTGATTTTAATATCACTGCGCTGGATTTCAAGACCAAAGGGTTTGAATGTCCAAAATGTGCGAACCATTGTGAGATTATGTGTGTTTATCGTGATAATAAATTGATTGATTCTTGGGGAAACAAGTGCGATAACGGCGCAATTCGTGTTAATAACTAAGGATTTGCGTGATTTTTGCTAGCATATTTTATGCAAACCGTGCTATGTTTAAAGTATGATTAAATTAATTGTAGACTGTACCTGTGAAATTGGGACAGCCGAAGCCGCAAAAATGGGAATTATCTCCATGCCGATGCGTATGATGATTGATGATAAGGAATACTTAGCGGGCGAAAATTTGGACAATGACACTTTTTACGATTTATTGCCGAAAGCTAAGACCGCACCCAAAACCATGCAAATTAATGCCCATGATTATGTGCAAGTAATTAAACCATTGTTAGATGCGGGCGACCAAGTTTTTGTGATGTCGGTTTCCAGTGGTTTATCGGGAACTTTTAACAGTTTAACGCAAGCTGCCGCCGAGTTGAACTCCCCTAATTTAGTGGTTTTTGATTCGCAAACATTTACTTTGGCTTATTATGCGTTGGCAATGGAAGCCAAAAAATTAATTGATGCTGGTGTGACTTTGGACGAGTTGACCACTACCCTGGAAAAATTACGGGAACGCGTGCGCATTTATTTTATTGCCGATACGACCAAATATTTGGTAAAAGGTGGACGCATTAGTTTTATGAAAGGTTTTTTGGCGGATACTTTACACTTGAAACCTATCATCAGTGTGGTGAATAAAAAGCTGCAAATGGTTGGCAAAGGCATTGGTTATAATTTAGCGAAACGACAGATGATGCGTTTTACGCAAAATGTAGATGAAACCATGCCGATTTATTATGGGCACATTCACAACAGTGAAAAAGCCGAGGATTTCAAGCAAATTTTCAAATTTAATTTTACGGAAAAACGCGAAATTGGTCCGATTGTGGGTGCGCATGGTGGTCCAAATTGCGTGGGGTTAGCTTTCTTTGAAAAAATTGACGAGCAAAAGTAATTATTTTTGACAATGTTCGCAAAAAACCGAACTGCGTTGTCCGATGCGGGTGCCTTGTAACGGGTGTCCGCATTTTTGACATGGTTGGCCTTTGCGTCCGTAGACGGCGCGGTGTGTGTCTTTTTGATAGCTGGTGCCTTTGGTTTGGTGGTAAACATCAAATGGCACGCGGTGAATTTGGATAAATTCTTGGATTACCGTGGGAATTGTATCGAGCAAGCGTTGTAATTCTGTGTCAGACAAGCTGTCGCCGCGGCGTGTTGGTCGGATTTGTGTGCGAAAACAAATTTCATCAGCGTAAATATTGCCGATGCCGGCTATGATATGTTGGTCTAAAAGTAAAGTTTTTAAAGCGGTTTGTCTTTTGGTTAATTTTTCTTTGAGATATGCAAAAGTAATTTGTTCGGGTTCGGGACCGAGTAATAATTGTCCACTGGTGTCGCTTTGCCCGGCTTCGAAATACCACCAATGACCAAAACCGCGGGAGTCAATAAAGCGCAGTTGTTGTTGATTGGCAAAAGTTAAAATCACATGAGTGTGTTTATCTAAAGCCGTTCCCTTGTCTTCGATAGTTAAAGTGCCGGTCATACGAAAATGAATCACAATGAAAGCCGCGTTGTCGAGATGTAAAGTTAAAAATTTACCGCGGCGGGTAAAATGGGTGATTGTTCGTTGTTTGGTTTTGGTAATGAAATCTTGACTACTAATATTGGCTAAGACTTTGGGAAGACTAATTGTTGTATCTGTAATTTTTTGACCCACTACATATGGTAGTAAGACGGTGCGTACGGTTTCAACTTCGGGTAATTCGGGCATGGTTACTCCTTCCCTGTTGCGACAATGACGGGGACCAACATTTCATCGGCTGTCATGCCGGAATGGGTGCCGTGGTGTAATTTTTTGGGATTGTCAGGATGTTGCAGTACCATAATTTTATTGGTATCCGTGCCGATGGCCAAGTAATCGCCGCAGTATTGGCGGTTTTGTGGGTGTTGTGAAAAATCGCCGAATAAACCTTGGTCGATTAAGTCTTGGAATGGATATAAAACAAAGTCGGCAGCGTATTTTTGGAAAGCTTGTAAAAATTGTTTTTCATAACCGGGTTTAACGGAAAAACTGGTAGCACGGAAATCCCAAGCAGGCGGATGTGCTAGGCAATTTTGCAGTTCTGTATCATGACAAAGATAAGCATAACCTTTTACATCGACTTGTCCGTGGTCGGCGGTAATAACTAATTGCGTATCGGGATGACGGCGGGCAAAAGTTGCAATTTTTCGGTCCAGCTTTTGCAAAAAATGGCGGACTTTATGTGATTGAGTCCCATGGTGATGCATTAAAGAATCTAATTCTGGGAAGTATGTGTAAATAAATTTCGGTTCTGGTGTCTTGCAAGTTTGATGCAATTTATGCCACATTTCGCGTGATGATTGATATAGAATTTGATTTGGGGTTGGATATTTGTAGGAAATTTCTGGCATGCAGGTAAAAATTCTGCGTGAGAGCGTTTTAGACGACCAAAAAGTTGGGTATGGCAATGTTTTACGGACAAAATCGCGGTCGGGCAAAAATTCTTTCGTATAAAAATTACGGCTGCGGAATAATTCGACTACTGCTCCATTAAAATCCAAGGTCCATGCCAACCAACCATGTGCGGCGGGCGTTAAGGCGCTGACCAATGAAGTTGTGGCGGCCGCGGTTGTCGATGGAAAGACCGAAGTTACGGTTGCGATTTGGTGTCGGCGCAGAAAACTCTTGGCGGGTAAATTTTTTTCAAGAATTTTGGCGCCCATACCATCAATAACAAAGAAAATGACATTGCGCGACTTAGGGTCAAGCTCTTTTGTTAAAGCGGGTAAAGTTGTGTGTTGCGGTTGGTTGCCCAAAAACTGGGACATGGAAGCGGCAACATTGACAATACTGTTTTCAAAATTGGGTAATGTAAAGTTGTGATTTTGCATTTGTTTCAGCTTAACACATGGTCTGCTGTCGGTGTCAAATACTAAAAATAGTGTTTCAATTTGTGAAAAATGACTTGTGGTAAAGCTAATCCTTAGGTATACTAAACTAGATTTACTTTATGTAAAAATTTTTTGGGATACGCCCAAATTAAAAGGAGATAAGTCATGGATTTTATTCGTAAGAACTGGTCGCGACTTTCTATAGCACTCCTTTACTTAGTAGGTGGTGTGCTTGCTGTTGTTGCTTGGGTAAATTTCTACAGTGTAGATGCTTCATATTCTGCAATTGTTAATTTCCGTATGATTGCAACATTAATTGCGACTTTGGCATTTTTCTTGGGTATGATCGCTATTGCTATCGTTAAATCGGTAACTTGCAGCAAAAAAGCAGTTAGCTTGGTTTATATGATTATGGGTGGTGTTGCAACAATTGCTATGTTGGCTTACATTATTACTGCTTCATTCCAAGATAGTCCTTTATTCTTTGGCGGCGCTGAAGGTTTGTTAGCTTTCTATCAAATCTGGGTTCCTTTCTTTGTTTTCGCTTTACATCCATTAGTTAAAGGTGTAACTCGTTTCATCGAAATGGCAACTGTTCCTGCTAAAGCTGCTCCAGTTGAACAACCAGCTGTTGAAGCTCCAGCAGAAGAAAAAGCTCCTGCTAAGAAAGCTACAAAAGCAAAAGCTGCTAAATAATTAATTAAAAAATTTAGCCGAAAAAACCGTGGCGTTGCTGCGGTTTTTTTTGTATGCTATTAATAATCATGCGCATTACCAATTTGGTGGTTGATAATTTTCGGAATCATGCCCACTCTGCTTTGGAATTAGATGCAGGGATTAATGTTTTAGTGGGTCCGAACGCGCAAGGTAAAACTAATTTATTGGAAGCAATATATTTATCCTGTGTTGGTCGCGGTTGGCGCACGGTGCGCGATAATGAGATGGTTCAGTTTGGGCAAGACCGCGCGTTAGTACAGGTTGTGGCAACGAAACGCTTTGGCAATGTAGAAATTGCGATTCAGTTGGGACAGGGTCAAAAAAAATCCATTGCAATCAATCGTGTGCCGATTGCGAAAGTTGCGGAATTGATGGGACAGATTAATTGTATTTTCTTTTCGCCGGATGAATTAAAATTAGTGAAAGAAGCTCCTGCCGACCGCCGGCGTTTTATGAATATTGATTTATCACAAATTGATAAAAGTTATTTTTATGCACTCGCCCGCTATAACAAAATTTTGCAACAGCGCAATGCCAGTTTAAAAAACGGTTGCGGTCTGCGTGAGTTGGATATTTGGGATCAACAATTAATCCAGCAAGGAAATTTAATTATTCAAAAGCGCCAAACCTTTATTCAAAAATTGATGCCGTATCTGGTGGCGAAACATCAGGCATTAACCGGCGGACAAGAAATAATCACAATGCATTATGAAACTTGTGCCGATTTTGCAGTGGACTTGGCGGCTGCGCGTGAGCGTGATTTGCGTTTGCGTACCACGACGGTTGGTCCGCACCGTGATGATTTGGCAATTATGATTAATGGCAAAGATGTTCGCATGTATGGCAGTCAAGGACAGCAACGCACCGTCGCTCTATCGATAAAGTTAGCAGAGTTGGATTTATTCGCGGACTTGACCGGTGAAAAACCAATTTTGCTTTTAGACGATGTGTTTAGTGAATTAGATAGCAGTCGTCAGTCGAGACTGCTAACTGCGATTGCTGATACGCAAGTTGTGATTACGGCGACCGATGCCCCAAAGGTGGGAAAGATTTTTTTGGTAAAACATGGGACGGTTCAACCGCAATAAAAAAGTTACTTACAATTTAATTGTAAATAACTTTTAATTTTTTTTGAATGAATTTTGCTAAATGTTTGTCGTTAAACAATTTGTGGCTGAGTGTTTTGTCTTTGGATTAGAACTGCGGAATCGCATCTGATGCGGCGGCAAAAACTGCACCGATCAGATTGAAGACATAATCGCGGCAAAAATTGAACAAGCGATAAGCAAAGTAGCCACCGCTGTCTTCGGTTAAGGACAAAGCTGATTGCCAACCAAATGTGTTAATCACCATGAAGACTAATGATAGCTCGACTAAGGCAGCCATAATACCGAACACGGAACCAAAGATGCGGTCGATGATATTGATGGCGTGTAATTTCTCTTTTAAATTTTTAAGTAGTTTGTCGATGATGATGCAGATTAAGCGAACCAAAACAAAGACTGCAATACCGACGATGAGTTTTAAAAGTGTTTGTTCGCTAATGAAAGGAATGTTCCATTTATCAATGGCGGCGTACCAACCAAATTTGCTGTCCAAGAAATTTGCAATGGGTACGGCGGATAGCATAGCAATGGTAAATGCTAATACGGTGGAAAAGCATTTTAATACGCAACGGATAAATCCGAACTTTGTGCAAATTGCTATGTTGATAATGATGATTACCGCAACAATAATGTCTGCAATTAATCCTGCTTTCATGTGTTTATTATAGCCTTGTTTGCGGTTATGTGTCAACCTTTGGGGTTTGGGCGATATAAATTGTTTAACGTTAAACAATTTTAATGTTTTGTATTTTGGATATTAAGATGGTTTGTTTTTTTTGTGTTCGTTGTTACATTAAACGGTATGAATTTATTTTATGAGTTAAGTTAGATGTTCTATGTTTTAAAGAAAATGTTTAACATTAAACAATTAAATGCCGCGTAATTTGTTTTGTGAAATGTTTAACGTTAAACAATTTGGTTATTAACATTGTTATTGTAAATAAATGCCATTTGTTTTTGGATGGTTTAACTTGCCGGATGGATGTGTTTTTGGTGTACATGAGCTTGTAAGTTGTTGACATCATAATTGTAAATAATATGCCACTTGTGTTTTGTTTTAAAAATGCCGCTTTTATATTGTTTAACGATAAACAATTTGTGATTGCTTTTTTTGTAAAAGCCAATTAAAATAAAAACATGGCAGAAAAAAAATTAGGTAAAGGTTTAGGTGCGTTGTTTGGAAATATTGTTCTGGACGATGAATTAACACCAATTAATGAACCCGTTGAACAGAATCAATCTAAAAATGAAGATAATAATGATGGCGTACAACAAATTGCAATTGCAATGATTGATAACAATTTGGACCAACCGCGTAAAGTTTTCAACCAAGAAGCGTTGCGTGAATTGGCGGAAAGTATTCAAACATATGGTGTTGTACAACCAATTTTAGTTACTCCGGTTGGTAATCGCTTTATGATTGTTGCTGGTGAACGCCGTTGGCGTGCAGCACGCATGGCGGGTTTAGTAGAAATTCCAGCTGTGATTAAAAAATTTAATCCAAAGCAAGTTGCGGAAATTGCGATTATTGAAAACTTGCAACGCGCTGATTTGAATGAGATTGAATTGGCTTTGGGTATTAAAAAGCTAATGGATGAGCATAAGTTGACCCAAGAAAAAGTGGCCGAGCGCTTGTCAAAGCCGCGTAGTACGATTGCTAATTCTTTGCGTTTGTTAAGTTTGCCTAATGAAATTCAACAAATGATTAGCAATCAACAATTAACGGCTGGGCACGCAATTCGTTTGTTGGGTGTTGCCGATACACAAAAACAATTGGATTATGCACGCCGTGCGGTGAGTGAAGGTTTGTCGGTGCGTGGTTTGGGTGAGTTGATTGATGGTAAGATGCCTGTGTTTGAATCAAATAAATCTAAGCCAGCGAAAGCTCCTGAAATCCGCGAA
This sequence comes from Clostridia bacterium, assembly GCA_017537405.1. Taxonomy (GTDB): domain Bacteria; phylum Bacillota; class Clostridia; order Christensenellales; family UBA1242; genus RGIG8050. The sequence goes on along the minus strand of JAFYKU010000053.1, from coordinate 7,633 downwards.
CAAGAAAAAATTTTGTCACGCGCAATTGGAACCAAGGTCAAAATTGATGGTACTTTGGAACGCGGTAAAGTTGTAATTGGCTATTACAGTGCGGAAGAGTTGGAAAGAGTGGTTAATTATTTAAAAAACCACAAGATATAGTATATATCTATTAATTTATGCCGCTATATATTGTGTTTTTCAAGAAAATATGGCAGAAAACTGGTAAAAATTGCGGTGGTATGGTATAGTAGAAGGGTTAAAATCAAAAGGAGTTCAATCAAGATGGGAAAAATTGTGGCAGTAGCATTGCAGAAAGGTGGGGTTGGTAAAACAACAACCTGTATCAACTTGGCTGCATACTTGGCGCACGACTTAGGAAAAAAAGTTTTAATTGTGGACTTTGACCCACAACATAATGCCAGCAGTGGTGTCGGTGTGGAAGTTACCGACAAGACTGTTTCGGTATACAATGTAATGTGTGATCAAGTTGATCCTACTGATGCAATTCAATTGACTTCGGTAAAAGGTTTGGAAGTTTTGCCCAGTACTCAAGATTTAGTTGGTGCCGAAATTGAATTGGTGCGTATGAGTGGGCGTGAACAAATTTTGCGTAATTGCTTGAACAAAATTCGTGACAGTTATGATTACATTTTTATTGACTGTCCACCGACTTTGACTTTGTTGACGGTGAATGCTTTAACCGCGGCCGATACTGTTATCATTCCAATTTTATGTGAATACTTTGCTTTGGAAGGAATTAGCCAATTGGTGCGCGCAATTCGTTTGATTAAGAAACAAGGGTTAAATCCGAATATTGATATTGAAGGTGTGTTGGTTACTATGATGACACACAATTTATTGACCCAACAAGTGCAAGCCGAACTTTTGAAATTCTTTGGTCGTAAAGTTTTCAATACGAAAATTCCACGCAATGTGCGTTTGGCTGAAGCACCAAGTTATGGTAAGCCAATTTGTATTTATGATGCCAAATGTCCGGGGGCGAAAGCGTATCGTGAATTGGCTTTTGAATTTATGAAGAGGCAACGCGAAGAATGAACTCGAATGTAAAATCGTTTTACCGTATTTATCGTCCTAAAAGTTTTGATGCTGTGGTGGGGCAAGAATTTATTACGCGGACTTTGAGTAATCAAATTGCCAGCCAAAAAATTGGACACGCGTATTTGTTCTGCGGTACGCGCGGAACGGGAAAAACTTCGGTGGCGAAAATTTTTGCGGACGCTGTGAACTGTGAAAATTTCAAAGACGGAAAAGTTTGTGGTCAATGTGCTTGGTGTCAAAATCCGAATAAAAGTATGGATATTTTTGAAATTGACGCGGCAAGTAATAATGGTGTTGATGCGGTGCGCGATTTAATTGAAAGTGTCAAATATCCACCCGTGGTCGGGAAATATAAAGTTTATATTATTGACGAAGTTCATATGTTTTCGGGTGCGGCATTTAATGCTTTATTAAAAACTTTGGAAGAACCACCAGCACATGTTATTTTTGTGTTAGCAACGACTGAACCGCATAAATTATTACCGACGGTACAAAGCCGTTGTTTGCGTTTTAATTTTCAAAATGTTGGTTTAGCAGATTTGGAAAAAGTTATTAAAGGTGTTTTCCAAAATGAAAAAATTACCGCCGATGATGCGGCAGTAACTTTGATTGCCAAAGAAGGTCAAGGCAGTGTGCGTGATGCGTTGTCTTTTGCAGATACTGTCGCAGCATATTGTGGCAAAGACCCAATTACAGTGGCAGCAATTAATCATGTGGTCGGTGGGTTAGATGCAAAAGTGTTTCAAACTTTGGTCGCGCAAATTGTAGCAAATGATGCCAAAGGTGTGCGCGAAACAGTCAATCAAATTTTTAACAGTTCAACTGGCACGGCGCGTATTATGGCTGGAACTTTAACCGCTTTGAAAGATGCGTATGTGCAACAAACTAATCCGCGTTTGGCTAACGCTTTACGCATTTTTGCGAATTTGGAAACCACTTTAAAATATGCGAATGACCCACACGGTTACTTTGAAACCGCGGCTTTGGTGGCTTGCGGGGCTTAATGGCGGAACAAAATTTAGAAGCCGTTTGGGTAAGAATTTTACGCGGTTTGCGGGAAGAAAAAAAATTTGCACTGTTTGGTTTGTTGAGTAATTTAGATGATGTATCTTTTGGTGATGGCAAGATAATTTTACCAGCACATAACGAAAGCGAAAAAAGTATGCTCAAACACCACTTGCTGGAGATACAAAAATTGACCAATGGGGAAGCCGAAATTCAAATTCAAGATGCAACTCGAATTGAACAAGCCGGCAGTGATGAATATGTCACACGCTTGAAGGAAATATTTGGCGATAAAGTCGAAATCGTGTAAACTATTTTTATGAGAAATTTTTCAATGGGTAACAATGGACAAATGGCAAACTTGATGAAGCAAGCCGAAGCCATGCAAAAAAAGATGGAACAAGCCAAAGAAGAGTTGGCAGAAACGGCAGTGGAAGCCACCGTTGGCGGTGGTATGGTTACTGCTTCGATGTCGGGTGCTTATGAATTATTGGATTTGCACATTAAACCAGAAGTTGTGGATCCTGATGATGTGGAAACAACGGAAGATTTAGTAATTGCAGTCATTAATGAATGCTTGCGTCAAGTAACGGAGTTGCGTAATGAAAAATTACCACTCTAATCAAACACCGAACGGTTATCGTATAGCTCCCAGTCCAACTGGCTATGTCCATTTGGGTACGGTTGGTATGGCTTTGGTGAATAGTTATTTAGCTCGTCAAAATGGGGGTCGCTTTTATTTCAGGATTGAAGATACCGACAGTAAAAGATTTGTTGCCGATGCCGTAGAAAAGATGAACCAAACTTTTGATTATTTGGGCATTAAGTTTGCGGAAACTTATGTGCAAAGTGAGCGTGCCGAAATTTATCAAAAATATGCCCATGATTTAGTGCGCCAAGGGAAAGCTTATTACTGTTTCTGTACCGAAGATGATTTGTCGCAAATGCGCGAAACACAAATTAAAAATAATGAGCCGACTGGTTATTATGGTAAATATGCGAAGTGTCGTCATTTAAGTGCGGACGAAGTACAAAAACGCCTTGCGGCGGGTGAGCCGTATGTGATTCGTGCCAACTTTGGCTATCAAGATTGGGGCGAACGCATAACTTTTGTTGATGCCGCGCGTGGTGAAATTGCTTTATTGCCACAAGTCAATGACCCCATTATTTTGAAAACGAATGGTTTACCACCATATAATTTTGCGCATGTAATAGATGATACCTTGATGGGAACAGCTTTAGTTGTGCGTGGAGAAGAATGGTTGATTTCAACTGCGGAGCATATGCAATTGTGTGATTTATTGGGATTTCCGCGTTTGCAATATTTGCATATGCCGACCATTAATATCGAAGACAACGGCAAGAAACGAAAATTATCTAAACGCAAAGACCCGCAAGCTTTGGTTATGAATTTGGTTGATGCTGGTTATCCGCGCGATGCGATAATTGAGTATTTGTTGACCATTTATAATAGTGACTTTGAGTTATGGCGCACAGCTAATCCATTGGCTCCATTGACCGCTTACGAATTTAAAATTAACAAAATTGGAACCAATAATCCTTTGTTTGATTTACCTAAATTTAATGATATCGCCAAAAATGTTTGGGCGCGTTACGACCATGAAACTATGATAAAATATTTTAATGCTTGGAATTGGCAAAAGTTACCGCAAATTACGCCGACCATTAAAACGCGTATTGAAGCAATGTTAGGGGTAGAACGCGGTGGTGAACGCCCGCGTAAAGATTTGATTAAATTTGAAGACTTACCGGAGTTATACAGTTATTTGTGGGATGAAATCCAAGTCGATGGTCAAAACTTGGACGGCGCATTGTTGAAGCAATATGCATCAATTTATGATGCCAATGATGATAAAGACACTTGGTGGCAAAAAATTAAAGATATGGCACCAGATAAACCCAGTTTACGCAACTTAGCGGCGCAAATTCGTTTAGCTGTAACAGGAAAAACAAATACACCAGATTTGTGGTCAATTTGCCGCATCTTAGGGAATGATTTAGTTAAAGCGCGCTTGAATCGCTGGTAAAAAGGGTTGGCTATGCTGAAAACTTTCCGACACCACGAAATTAAAAAAATTGCTGCTTATGTGAAAAACGGCGGCGTGATAATTTATCCAACCGATACGGTTTGGGGTATCGGTGGTAGTGCTTGCGATGCGGCAGCCGTACAAAAAACTAAAACGCTGAAAGGTAAACCCGATAATGCCAAATTGATTTGGTTGTTGCCTTCGGTGGCGGCGGTAGAAAAATTTTGTGGCAAAGTCACCGATGCCGAACGCAAAATGTTGAGTCAAAAAAGAACCACGGTAATTATCCATGGTCAAGCGGTACGGGTTGTGCGCAGTGGTTGGCTGAGCCATTTATTGTTTGCGTGTGGTGTGCCGTTAATTGCGACCAGTGCGAATAAACATGGGGAAACTGTTATCAAGTCATGGCGACAAGCGGTACAAGTTTTTGACGGGCAAGATGTGGCAGTGGTGCGGGGACGAAAACTGAAACAAGTGGCCAGTTCTTTGGTGCAATTTGAAAATACAAAAGAAGGTCCACAAATGAAGATACTTCGCCATGGTAGCGGCATATCTATAAATTAGTGGATGCGATATTAGAAAATTACTTACAGTATATTTGTGGTCAAGAAAATGTAAAGCGTAATGAGCCATTAGCGCGGTGGACAACTTTCCGTGTTGGCGGCCCAGCGCGTTTTTTTGTGCTGGTGGAAAGTAAAGAAAAATTGCAAAAGTTGATAAGTGCTTTGGAATATTTGGAACGCCCGTATTTTGTATTAGGGTTGGGGGCCAATGTCTTAGCCAGTGACAAAGGATACGATGGAGTAGTGATTAAAATTAATTTTCAAACCATTCAACACAATGATGTTTTTATGTATGCCGATGCTGGGGCGAAGTTATCCGCGGTTGTGAATTACGCGCGCGAACATGGATTGAGTGGTTTGGAATGGGCAACAGGGATACCAGCCACAATTGGTGGTGGAGTATATATGAATTGTGGTGCATTTGAACATAGCATGAGTGATGTTGTTGTTTTGGTTGATGTGTTACAAAATGGAAAAATTAAAACTTTGACTAACCACCAAATTAACTTTGGTTATCGGCATTCTTGTTTTATGGAAGAACCGGCTGTAATTATCGGCGCATATTTACGATTAAAACATGATAAATCGGCAAAAATTGCGACCCGTATGCGCGAAATTGTGGCTAAGCGCAATCGTCACCCTCACGAGCCCAGCGCCGGAAGTGTTTTTAAACGACCTTACGATAATTTTTTTGTGGGGCGTGAAATTGAAAAGTTAGGGCTGGCAGGCTATACGGTTGGTGGTGCACAGGTAAGTCCGCGTCATTGTAATTTCATAGTGAACACGGGTGGTGCCACTTGTCGTGATGTATGGCAAGTTTTAAACCATGTTAAACAGCAAGTAGAAGCAGCTACCGGTGTTAAATTAGAGTCCGAAATCGTGATTTTAGGGGAAATGGAGTAAAAACTCTTTTTGATTGCCAATAAAATAAAATTCCTTTAAAATATTACAGTAAAGTTTGGGGGAACTTGATGGAAAACTACTATAATTTAATTTTAATTGGTTTTATAGTTGCTTTGAGCATCGTTTTAGTGTTTTGGGCAATGAATACTGTCCGCCGTATTGCGATTAATAAAAATTTTTGCGCGGATACTTTGACAGCGATTGCAAAGTTGTGGCGCCGTGCGCAATTTATTCCAGAAGATGCCAAAGAGCGTGAATCTTTGTTTTTGTATCGTGATTTTTTACAAAAGTTCGCAGGCGTAGATTGTAAATACCCTTTAGTTTTGAAAAACGGTGGTGTGCGTGTAATGTCGCGCAAAGAATATGATGCTTCGTTTGTGCAAAAACCAGTTCATATCTTTTCGGGGTTATTACTTGTAGCTTCTGTATTAGTCGCGGGAATTGCTTTATGGGTCAATCTCACGATTACAAAAATGATATGGGTTGGTGCGGGTTTGGCTTTGGTTTTGCCAGTTGAACAATTAATTGTTGCATTCTTATTGTCGCGTGTTGTTCGTGAAAAAAATCTTTACCGTGATGCGATATTCGTAGCCTTGAAAGAAAATAGTACGAACTTTATTACAATTACTAAACCATTTATTGTGGTTGATGCTTATCCGCATAAGTTCGGTAAAAACGCACAACCGCTTTACACCGCGAAAGGCGATTTAAGTCCAGAAATGGTCGAAGAAATTCGTGGTTTCGTGATGGAACAAAAACGCAATGAAGTGACAGCGGCTTTTGATGCGGTAACACCGACTGCAGCAAATACATCAGAAACACCAGTTAATCCAGTTGATGATAACGCTAACCAAACTGAAATGCCAGTATCGAACGAAAATGCGAATACTGTAGAAACCGAAGAAAAGATAGAAAACGAAATAACGAAAGAAGAAAATCATGTTACGGCCGTTGCTGTTGCAGATGAAATACAACACGATAATCATGAAGTATCTGAAGAAGAAAGAGCTTCTGTATTGAGTAAATTTATTCAAGATATGGCTATTGGAGAAATTCAACGCGTGGAACGCGAAGCTGCGGAAAAGGGCGAACCATTCCAATTTTCTGACGAAGAAATTATGGAAATTTTGAGTGCAGGTCAAGATGTGAATCCAGGGGAACTTGGTACTATTACGGGGGAACCTGTTCAAAATGTCCCAATGCAAGCCGAAACAGTTGCACCAGGTGAAGAATCTTTTGATGTTGATCTGGATTTTAGCACACCAATTCAAGAATTGGCTAAAGCACCGATTCCAGATGAAAATACACCAATCGTGGAACCAGACGAAGATGATTTCTCGTTGGAAGCTATTGGGTTAGCATTGGACGCGGAAATTGCAAAACGCAATGCCAGTGGTAAAAAATAAATAACTTAAAACCAAAAAAAAGTCCAAAACACGGACTTTTTTTAATTTGTTAATAAGCCATAAAATCAATGTAAAGCGCGTATCCTTTGGCTGGGTCGTGAGTAAGTGCGTGCGTTAAAGTGCCGACCAAGTGTCCGTCCTGAATGATAGGGCTGCCGCTCATACCATGAACGATGCCGCCGGTTGCGGATAATAAGCGGGGGTCTGTGATACGAATGACCATAGATTTATCGTTGCGGCGGTTTTGGTAGCGTGTTTTTAAAATTTCGCAATCAAATTCTTCCACCGTGTTACCGTCCAAAGATGTGCGTAAAGTGGCTTTGCCTGGGTGGACATGGTAGCGAGTAGCTACCGGCATGGTGGTTGTTGCCATATCCAGAATGGTGCTGTCGGGTGTGAGACAACCAGTGATGCCGAAAGATGTTCCTTGGGTAATGCTGCCTTGCGGAGCTGTGTTTTGTTGGATGGAGCTTTGAATGATACCGGTTTGCTTGCCTTGAGTTTTGATGATGCCGTAAGTTTTGACGGTGCGGATTTCGCCACCACATAAATCGACGGCGGTGCTGGTTTCGAAGTCTGCCATTTGGTGCCCCAGTGCAGAAAACTGGTTGTTTTCGGGGTTAATCATGGTTAAAATGCCGACGCCATTAGTGGTATCGCGCAGGTT
>JAFYKU010000052.1 GCA_017537405.1 Clostridia bacterium | reverse complement strand
TGTGAATTCAACTAATTCCCAAGCATCTGTTCCAACTAAAGAACCTGATGTTACTGCAAATGTTTCTTTGCCCACTTGATCTTCACCTTCAAGATGATAAGATTCAACTGCAACTGACATTTGAGTTCCTGTAGGAGCCTTAACTAAAGTATAAACTTTATAAGTTTTTCCATCACCACCAACCGAATTATTTCCTTTTACATAAAACTCAACACCATCAGTCCATATATATTGTGGATGATAAGATATATCACTAGTTGGCCAATACAATCGCACCCATGAATTATTTGATTTTTCTAACACATAAACCACAGACCCATCAAGCAAATAAGTATCAACACCATCAGTCCATATATAATCCCCCCTTAAACGACTATTACCATTTGAATATACGGGTCCATTATTCCAAGTATAAGAAATCCACTTATGCAACGACCTATCTAAAATATATTGCTCACTATTCATTGAATAGTAAATATTTTCACCATCAGTCCATACATAACTTCCATAAAAATCACTAAAACCTTCCCATTCAAACAAAGACCAAGTATTTGTTTCTCTATCTAAAATATATTGCTCACTACCTTTTGAATAATAAGTCGATACACCATCTGTCCACACATATTCACCGAAAAAACTAGTTAATCCATTCCAAGTCATTTCTGTCCAAGTAGTATATATTATTTTTGCACTAAACAAAGTATCAGCAAAAATTTGATAATCCGAAATATTTACATCTACTCCATTATTTTGCCAACCACTAAGTTCACCATCAGTTTCAATCATTACTTCACTAGCATTAGCACATTTGCCATTTCTTACTTTTTGAGTAGCTACCACTTGATCATCAACCATAAATGTTACTGTATGAATTTTAGAAAAAATAGCTTGATAAGTCATATTTTGTTCTACTTTTGTTGTATCAATATTTTCTACGATATCAACACCATTTAATGACCAACCTACAAATTCATAATCTGCTTTTACTGGCGCTGTTGGAATAATTGCAGATTCATTCTCAACAACATATTGATTATCATAAACTTGGTCATCTACCATAAATTTGACTGTATGTTTATAAGTAATGTCAGCAACAAATTTTGTATTTGTATTCAATGTATATGTTTCACCCAATAATTCATCTTGGCCGTCAATTTTCCAACCATTAAATATTTTTGCTTCAGTGCTTGTTAGAGTTGCTAAATCAATTACAGTACCCTTATTTAAAATTTCAATTTTCCATACTGTACCATCAACTTCATATGTTGCTACTGCTTTTTCTGCATTTTCTAATTGCGAAATATAGCTTTCATAATAACTTACTGTTGCTTGTAATTCATTAATACGATTATTTAAAATTGTAATTTGTGAACCAGCATTTTGTGATAATGATGACATTTCACTAATTTGATTATTTAAACTAATAATTTGATTATTCAAATTTGTGATTGTTGCTGCGTTAGAATTGTTTACAGCTTGTAATTGAAGTGATGTTGCTTGTAAATTTGCAATTTGTGAATTCAAACTTGGAACTTGTTCAGCTTGAGTTTGCAATACTGCAATTTGCGAATTTAAATCACTAATTGTTTTATTGTTATTTGCAATATTTATTTCTAAATTCGCTACTTCACTTTCTAAAACTTGTTTTTGATTTTCTAATTGAGAAACTGTTTCTAAATTTGTCTTATTAGAACTTTCTAATGATTTTACAGTATCTTGTAATTCTAAAATTTGCAGATAATATACATCTGTCAAATCTTTATAATAATCAACTTGCCCTGTTAATTCTATAAAATTGCTACACCCTTCTTGAAAGCCTTTCTCATAATTAGCTTCCATATCTTGATTGGTATAATATTTGTTTTTATTAATTGTTCCAGTAATTGCTGGCCAACAACTATACAAAGTTATACCACTGATTGCTACCACTAAAAATATTACTCCAGATAAAATTAAATATTTAATTTTCATTATTTTGTTACTCCTTTAACTACTTTTAATATAAAACCATTTTTACCCATGTATCGATTTAAATAAGCATACGAATCACTTTCATTTTTCATTGATATTGTAACTTCAGTCTTGTCGTCATAAAATGACATTGTTATATCTAGCTTTGCTGTACTACCAATTTGTCCGTCAGTTAAATAATAATTCAACAAGTAAACACCTTTAATTCGACCAGCACTAACTTCCACATCAGTCAATAATTTATCATTTACAAGAATACGATATTCATTTTTCAATCCATCAAATTCACAATCAGCAAAAGCAGATTTATTTGTATAATAAACATCATCTTCTGTTTCAAACGCAACTACACCATAATCTTGTTTGAAAACTAACTCATAATTATTTCGCGATTCAATTGTTGTTGGAGTACCCACAACCTTACTTTCTCTTGACCAAATGTCAGATAGGTTTATAAAACTAAATATTCCAATAACAATAATTGCAACACAAATTAAACGCACATACCACTTCATAATTCAATCTCCATTCCAGATAAATTTACAACATTTACATTTTCAGTAATTATTTCAGTCAAACCAGTATCTTTTAATGAATTAACCAATAAAGTAAAATCTCTTTGTTGCGAACTCTTAATTGTCAAACTTGATACTTTTAAACCATTTAATGCATGATAATCAAAACCAAGTACATTTACATTTTTGAATTTACTAATATCAAAAACAATATTAAACTCCATACCCTCATAAGTTTTTAATTCATTAATTAACTCTGGCGATAAAGCATAATAATAACCTTGGTCAACTGAAGAATAACGAGATACAAAATCTTTTTCCGTAATGTTATATGTTACAGTTGACTTCCAGTAATTAACATCAAAATCTATACCGGTTGTATTATAATCGTTATCTCCCATAACCGAACAATACATCGATTGTTCTGCATAAGACATTCCGCGTTTATCAAAATGAACATCAATCGAAAAATACGAATTAATTTGACCATCTGCGCCAATAGGTTTATCTGCAACTGTGCCATTCTCATCTACTTCATAAACATGGATAAAATCACCTAAGTCAACAACTGGTAAAACAAAGTCTCCAGTACCAACAGAGTTTGATTTAATCATATCGGCAAACTTCAACATTAAGTCTTCAATCGTATAATAATAAGTTTTTGTTTCTTTAATATTAAAATTTGTATTTTCAAATATTAAATTTAAACCCATAAAACCAAAAGTTCTAAAAGCTTTCCAACCATCTATTTTTTCGGTGGTAACAGTATATGAACCATCAAAGCGAATTGCTTTTAATTCACCATTAATCGAAACATAGTAAAAATTTTTATATTGTCCAGCTTCATTAGTTTCATCATACTCATGCATGCTTTGCCAACTTACACCATCATATGAATCACAGAAATATAATTTATTTCCATTTTTTTTATCTATTACTAATTGATAACCACGACCATATAAAGCAGACATTGTTTGGTCAGAATAACCATTAACTCTCCACTCTAAAACTTCTAATCCATTATTATTATAATTTTGATAATAATTTAAAGAAAATGGATTTACATCTTTTCCTGTATTTGGGTCTTTGTATGATGCAACATATGTCGCACTTGAATTTGTGAATATTCCTTTGCTAGTATAAACATGATATGCAAAAACACATGTAAACAAAATAGCAACAACAGAACACCCAATTAAGACATAATCTAAAATTTTTGTCATATTTGTTTCTCTCCCTTAAATTGACAACCCACCCACCGTTGTGCTAATATTGATTGCGTTTGACAATACCTGCTGGGGTATGTTTTTTGTTTTTCGTGAGCCAAAACGAAAAGCCATTTTTTATTTCAGCAGAATTGCACAACGGCGAGTTGCGCTATCTACCTAATGATAATACCTATAGGTAATAATGTCAAATTATTTTTAGGAGTATTTATGAACACATTGGAACGAATTTTAGAACTTGCAAAAAACAACAATATGACAGCAAACAAATTACTTGTTGAATGCAAACTGCCATCTAATTCAATTTCATATTGGAAACAAGGAATAAAAAAACCTGGCATAGATGCTTTAATCAAGATTGCAGATTATTTCAATGTATCAATTGATTATCTTGTAGGACGAGAAACGCCAACAACAAACGAAGAAACAAACACCGCAAATAAAGCCGTTAATTCCACTCTATTAAGCCGTATCGAAAGTTTAGACGAATTACAACAAGCCAAAGTTATGGCTTACATAGATGGCTTGCAAGACACTAAATCAGATAGTATTATTGCACAAGCCGTTGAACGCGGTATTGCAAATAAGCAAAAAGATAAAACAAAAATTGGTTAAAAATTTTATAATTACTATTTAATCTCAATTACTAAAACAATATTCTATTATCGATGGATAAAAAAAATATTGTTATTAAAATTGGTGAAGACTTATTAAAAAAAATCGAAC
>JAFYKU010000051.1 GCA_017537405.1 Clostridia bacterium | reverse complement strand
GTAGTGCATTTTCCATACTTATTTTTTTTAAAGTTGTATTATGGCTCATAAATTTGCTTTTACAGTTCTTGATACTATTATCGGTATATTCGATTATTTGATTTTTTTGATTAATTTTTATAACAGCCTTGCCACCATCCTGTTTTTGAATATAAACATCGCCTTCCTGTCCAAAAGAAATTTTTCCAAAATTACTTAATTCAACAGGAAAAGGATCTTCATTATTACAATCGTAACACTGAAAAGTTTTTTCCTTACAATCAATAATATATGTATCCGCTAAAATTTGATGATTAGGTAATTTAATGACATTATAATTATCAATGACAATATTATTAGGGCAATAATAAATATTATTAATTTCTATATTGTAACGATAATATTTTCCATCATTCGCTCTAATATAATTTTCTAACTCAAGATCATTAACTTGTCTTTTTAAATTTTCTTTTACACCAAAATCTCTTTCAAAAGCCTCTGTTAAACCAGGAATAATATTATCTAAATTACTATTAAATAAATTATCTGGATTCTTGACTGTATGATTATATCTACTTTTAATTGATAATGTTGAAGACTTGTCTTTGCTAAATTGAATACTAATAACACTTTTATTATATCTATCATTTCTATCCGGTTCTATAAAGTCTTCTCTATTTAAAACCGCAGCATCTTTATGAACGGCAAACCAAACACGACAAGTTTTCAAACGATCGCCACGAAAAGTACACAACTCTTCCCCATTACTGGATTCTGGTTGATATCTTTCATCATAAATAGGAGTTGGTCGTCCATCAGCTCTTTTATAATAATGACGGAAAGATTGAATATCCGCTTCCGTTTTACATTCTGGATACAAAACATATCCCGCTTTTGCCATTAATTCAACAGCCGATTCTTGCATGTTTTCTTTTAATTCTTGCGATTGTTCATTAGAAAGGTTGTCAAGTTTTGCATAAATAAAAGCTTTAAATTCACTTTCCTTACCTTGCTCTATAATATCGGACGCAAGCACACGACTTTTATGAAAATTTTCTTCCAAAAGCCGTGGCAACAAACCTTCAAATTCCAAAATGCGTGGAAACACCATACGACACAATCGCATCATTTGTTCACCATATTTTGTTTTAATAATTTTTAAATCTTTTTCCATTTTATTTTCCACTTAAATCCTTATGTTCAATTTTAACTATTACCATGAATATCCATAACCACCAGAATCAATCCTCGGCATTGTACGATGTTCACCCGGCTTCAAATTTTTGTTATTTATTAAACTATTTCTACCGAAATCTTCCATCAAAGGCGCATAAAAATTTTTTAATGTCGTATTATAACGCATAAAACTGTGTCCACATTTTTCCAACCAAGGTAGCATAAGAAATTTCATAGAATCATTGCATAAAAGAAATTGATCGCCACAACTATGTAACCATTGCAAATTAATTTCTGACAAGACACGATTGAATGGGATAAAATTTTTCCCGCACATATATAATTGAGGCAAATCTAAGACACGCATGCATCGATTATTATACAAGAAATTATCCGAACAACGGCTAAGACGAGGAAAATAAGCTTCAACTAAAACTTCATTTTTATACATAAAATCGTCCCAGCAAGTGTCTAAATTTGGCATTTCAATTTTTTTCATTGTAGTATTTTCTCGCATAAAACCATCACCGCATTCTTTTAATGATTGAAAACATGCTTGTACAATTGCGTTGTTTGCACTTAAAAAGTAGTTACTACATTCAATTAACGCTGGCAAATATATTCGTTCTATAATTTCATTATTATGAATAAAAGAATGCCCACACTCTTTTAATCGTGGGAAATAAATATATTTTAAAGCCTTGTTACTATGCAAAAATGATTCCTTACAATCTTCCAACATCATTAAATTTGCCTGCTCTAAACATTGATTAACCACCAAAAACGAACTACCACATTTACGCAATTTTTCCAAAGTTAAAACACGCAATTCTTCATTAGCTGCCATAAAAGAATGCCCACATTGTTCTAATTCCGGCATGTGCACTTCATTCACCCTTGTGTTTTGAGCAAAGAATTGATTTTTGCATTCACGCAATTTACCAAATGAAATTTTTTGTACACCTAAATTACAAAACATAAATCCATCACCGACACTTAGTAACTCATCAGCATATATCTGCTCTAAATCAATATTACGACACATAAAATAGTCACCACATTTTTTTAAATTTGGAAGCTCAATAGTTTTTAAAGAGTTGTTTTCATATAAAAATGAATATTCACATTCTTCTAAGCTTGATAAATCCAAATTTACCAAAGCATTATTTTCACGCATGAAATCATATCCACATCTTTTTAGTTTAGGTAAAATTAAACTTTTCAAAGTACGATTATAGCGCATATAGTTGTTTCCACACTGTTCTAAAGTTTTATCTTCCAAACCAACAATTTGACGATACTTATTTATTTTTAAAACAACTGTTTCGCCGTCTGCCTTAATAATAGTTAATAAACCGTTTTTGTCTAAAATAATTCTCGTATTTTCAGATAAATTATCAACAAAAGTATCATGGACAGTTTTATCATATAAATTAATCGTATTTGTTTTAAAATCGATGACATAATAATCAACTAATAATTGATGTGTTGGTAATTGTTTTGGCCTAAAATTCTCAATTACAATATTGTTAGGACAATAATAAATATTATTAATTTCATAATTGTATGGATAAAACTTTCCATCATTTGCCAGCGTATATCCTTCTAATTCAAAATTAGATTTGCCACAATGAGTTTTGTCACGAACGCCAAAATCCCTTTCGAAAGCATCAGACAATCCAGCAATAATATTATCAAGATTATTATTAAATGTGTTATCTGGATTAATAACAGAATGATTATAACGATTTTTAATTGATAAAGTTGTATATTTCCCTTTAGTAAATTGAATACTAATGACACTTGTACCATATGCATCTTGTCTAATTGGTTTCTTAAAATCTTCCCTGTGAATTTTATCTACATCTTTTTTTACAGCAAACCATACTCGATCTAATTTTAAGCGTCCGCCATTAAAGGTACACAATTCTTCCCCCATACGGACCTCTGGTATTCCTCCATGATATTCTGGCGTTTGAGTATAAGGACGGTAATAATAATGACGAAAAGATTGTATTTCTTCTTCTGTTTTACATTCTGGGTATAATATATACCCGGCTTGCTCAAATAATTCTTTTGCCGACTTATCTGTATTAACTTTTACTTTATCTTCTTTTATGTCAACTTTAGAATAAATAAATTCTTTAAAATCATCTTCTTTACATTGGGTAATAATATCCCTTGCTAAAGTTCGATGTCTCATGAAATACTTCTGCAATAATTGAGATAATAAACCTTCAAACTCTAAAATGCGCACAAAATTTCTTCGACAAAGATCCATCATTTCTTCGCCGTATTTGTTTTTTATCCACAGCAAATCTCTGTTTTTCTGCATATTTTATACTGTTTAAACCTTTGTATGTATTCTACAATATTTGAATAGCAATTTCAAGAGCACATAAACAAAATATGGTATTATTTTACAATAATATTATTTTCTGTTTTTTGCCTTACTTTCAAAACATTTGATTTAAAAATTGCTTTCAATTTAGTTAACAAACATGGCAACTTTTTTGATATTTTTTTATTATATGGAAGATAATTATAACCGCGTTGTCTTAATTTAGGGGCATACATTTCCGATAATGTTGTATTGTTATACATAAAATCATTACCGCACTTTAAAAGATGTGGTACATATAATTTTTGCAATGAATTATTTGAACACATAAAACTATTACCACAAAACCATAATCGAAATAAATTAAGCTCTTTCATTATTACATTTGAATGCATAAAATCATCTCCACAACTTTCCAAAACAGGCAAAAAACATTTAATAAGATCTTGATTAAAATATAAAAAATTATTACCACAGATATTTAATGAGCTAAAGTAAGCCACTTTTAACACCTTATTCGACCACATAAAATCCCTTTTGCATCGCTTTAATCTAGGTAAATTTAAATGTTTTAAATTATTATTATTATGCAAAAACCTTGACCCGCAATCTTCAACAGAAGGCAACTCAATATTTTCTAATCGGATATTACTATATAAAAAATCATCGCCAATTTTTTTTAAACTTGGCAAAGATAACTTTTCTAAACTCATATTACCATAAAAAAAACCATTTCCACAAATTTGTAAATTTCTTAAGTCAACATTTGTAATACGCGTATTGAAATCAAAAAAATAATCACCACATTCAATTAATGCTGGCATATTCAGTTTTTCAAGATGTCGATTTTGGCCTAAAAAGTAATCGCCGCATTTTTGTAGATTAAACACATTAAGATTAGTTAAGTTAGAAGCTTTAAATAAAAAATATTCACCACATTTTTTTAAATTCGGTAATTTAGCATTTTTTAATTGATTATTGCTATATAAAAAGTTATTTCCAACATGTTCTAACTGCATCATGCTTAAATCTTCAATGTACTTATTATGGATTAAATACCTATCACCACATTTAGCAATACTTTCATTTTCGAACGAAACAATCTGATTTTTTTTATTCAATTTTATGAAAACACATGTTTCGTTTTTTTTGATAATTTTAATTTTACCCTTTGCTTCTACATTAATATGCTTAATATTATCAACAAATTCATTTATAAATTCATCATTAATAAATTTGTCTAATAATTCAATTGTATTATTCTTACAGTCAATCACAAAATAGTCCGCCAAAATTTGATGCGTTGGCAATTTTTTAATCTCATTCGTATCTAAATTAATGATGACATTGTTTGGACAATAATAAATACCATCTAGTTCATAATTATAGGGATAATATCTATTATCACATGCTAAAACATAACCATCTAATTCAAAATTATTTTTATCACAATTCTTAAGATCTCTAACTCCAAACTCTTTTTCAAACGCAACAGTTAATCCCTCTTTAATGTTATCCAAATTACTTTTGAATGTATGATCCGCATTAATTACAGTATGGTTATAACGATTGGTAATTTTTAAGGTATTTGTTTTATCT
>JAFYKU010000050.1 GCA_017537405.1 Clostridia bacterium | reverse complement strand
GGTAAAACTTGTTTTTTAACATTTTGTTTAGTCCAAGCAATGTTTAACCAAGAACGCAATATGATGATGCGTAATGAAATAACCAGTAAAATACAAAATGGTTTTAAAAGTATTAAAACAATACCCCAGCAGTGTGTAAGCGCTAATTATGATATAGTAGGGCGCAAGTTTAGATATTATCCACGGTATAATCGAAAGATAAATCCATATCGTTTAGGGTTTGCTAATAAGTTTGTAAAAACTCATTTTAACTTGCCATATGAAGTTATAGGTATTACGGAAGCTCAAAAATATTTGAACAGTCGCATGTCGCGCAATTTTCCTGATTGGCAATCTCGCTGGTATGAAGCTCATAGACACAATGATTTAGAAATATTGTTAGATACGCAGCGGCCTATGCTAATTGATGTAAATATACGCGAGCTGTCTTGTTTTGTTGAGATAGTAAATTTACAACTCAATAAAGATAAGTACGGACGAATTATTGGTATGACTTGGTTGGTGCGGCACATAGATAATAGCGGACTTTTTGACCGTTATATGGCATCTGGAAAGAAAGATACATCATGCTATACTGAAGAAAAAATTACAGCAGATTTTAATGTTTTTAATTGCTATAACAGCCAATCTTGTAAGCCTAAATTTTATCAGGGACACATGGACGAAGATTTCGATTATGAGCAGTCAAAGCCACTAGAAGACAATAGAGACGCTTATATTGAATACTTGCAAAAGAATGATGACGAATTGCCAGAAAATTTTTATAAACAAAGTGAAAAAAATAAAGATAAAAAGGAGAAGATAGAAAATGGATTTTTATAAAAATAAGATATTGAATGGAGTACTAGAAATTAACTTTATAACTTGGTCATATACACAGGAAACTGGGCAATATGTTTCACCTAAGTATTTGTCTAAAATTGAAAAAATGATATTTGAAAATTTAAAGAAAAAAGTTAAGGAAGTTGAGATTTATGATTTAATTCATAAACAAGAATTAGGTTATAAGTTAGGTATTTTCCAAAAATTAAAAATTTATTTTTCTGGATTAAAACCTTTGTATATGGCAGAGAAAGATATAGAAGTACAGTGTAAAGAGTCAATAGATATTGATGAAATATATGCAGCAAAACGCGTTCATGAAGAACAAATTAAGTTGGACAATATACGAGAAGTAAACCAAGAAAATTTGGTTGAACAAAAGGAAGAAAAAGAAAATGGCGAAGATTAATAAAAAAACGGTTGACTGGGTTTGCAAAATAATGCGGCAAGATGCATTTAAAAATAGCAGAAAGGATAATCCAGATTTGGGATATTTGCCAGCAGCAAAGCGTGTTCAACAACGACTGACGAAAGGTTTTTTGAGTATTCCAAAAAAAGATTTGAATAACAAAAACCAAAGAACACGGTTCATGATGGAAGCTATGACTTGTGCTGATACGATTTGTAAATCTTTTGATACAAATTGGACAAATTTTAATTGTTTTGAAAACAATTATTATTCGAATGTAGATAAAGAATAAATTTTAGATTAAACAATCATAGTGGTGTTAAATGTGGTAACGGTTTGTGTTAATGAAATCATGTGCGTTTATTTCGACTAACAAGCAGGCGTAGGGCTTGTCCCACGCCTGTGGCCGAAATAAACAATCGTTACCACTACTCGATAATGGTAACACATAAGCAGAAAAAATTTCAAAATTACAATTAAACAAGCAAAAGGGGGTTAAATAACAATGACAAGCAAAGAAGAATATATAGCATCTTTAAATGCTAAAAGTTTTGAATGTTTAGCCCCACGCAAACGAACACAAGAAGAAGTTGATTTAATGATGAGTGGAAAATTGCGAAAAATAAAGTCTGCTGATGTATATCAATATCAAACATTTGACCCACTCACACAACAGCCAGTAACGGTTGAAAAATGTTCTGGAGATAAATTTAAAGCTAATACAGTTGTAAATAAATTTAAAAATTATGTTGAGCTTGTTTATTATAAAGAAGACTTTGATTGTACTCTTGGCCGTAAAGAATTTATTTATAACCAGCAAGGCGAAAAGATATTAAAAGAGCGTCCGCGAATGTTTGTTATGAAAGATGGAAACTTATTGCCCAAAGGTATTGTCGACTGGGAAAAAGTAGAAAAGAGTAATACAAAAAGTTTTCACCGTTCACTTGATAATTTCTATGGTTATGTTTTATCTAACACTTGGAAATATTTTGTAACATTTACTTTTAGTCCGAAGAAAGTTGATAGACTTGACGATGAACAAGTAAAATATGCCTACAAGAAATTTAGACAAGCACTGCAATATGTAGATAAAAATGCAAAAATAATTGTAGTTCCACAATACCATGAAACAATTAAGGCAATTCATTTTCACGGCTTTATAGGTAATGTTGATTTAACAAGATATTTGTCTTTATTGCGGAATAAAAATAATAACATTGTAAAATCAAAGTGTGGCGAACCTTTATATAATTTATCTTTGTTTAAGTACGGTTATTGCTCGGTAGCAATCTTACCAGATAATTACAATGAACAACAAATTGCAAATTATTGTATCCGTTATATAACACGCGACCAAAGAACTGGTTATGCAAAGAAAGCATATTACCGAACTACAAACTTAGACTTTAAGGATAAAGTTATAACTTATTATTCAAGAGAAGATTTACTTAATTTAGTTAATGACCTGGAAGTACAAGTACGAAAAGAAAACGAAAAAATGGTTGTTTATCGAAAATACATAAAAAATTAAAAGGGGAAATAAAATGACACAACAAGAATACGAAAACAAAATCAAAGAATTAGAAAAGCAAATTGAAGAATTGAAAATGGCAAAAGTTGAAGAGCCACAATCAAAACGCTGGAAACCAAAATATAACGAAATATATTGGTTAGTTGAAGGCGGGGATATTTTTAATTCACATTGGTTTAATGACAGGGGCGATAAATGGCGTAGTCTAATC
>JAFYKU010000049.1 GCA_017537405.1 Clostridia bacterium | reverse complement strand
CCGTGGTCGTTCAAATGGTGGTTACACATCTCGTAAATACGAAGGTGGCGAAAAGAAAGCATTGAACCCTATGAAGAATTCCGGTGGTTATTCTAAGTCATTTGTACCAAAATTAGTAAAGAAGGAGGGAACAGACAATGTTAATGCCTAAAAGAGTAAAACGCCGTAAGGTTCAACGCGGTCGCATGCGTGGTAAAGCTACCCGCGGTAACAAATTAACCTATGGTGATATTGGTTTAGTTGCAACTGAACCAGGTTGGATTACTTCAAACCAAATTGAAGCGGCTCGTATTGCGATGACTCGTTTCACAAAGCGTGGTGGTAAAGTTTACATTAACATCTTCCCACATAAATCAGTTACTAAGAAACCTGCTAATACTCGTATGGGTAGTGGTAAAGGTAACCCAGAATTGTGGGTAGCTGTTGTTAAACCAGGTCGCGTTTTATACGAAATCCAAGGTGTAAAAGAAGCTGATGCTCGCGAAGCTTTGCGTTTAGGTATGCATAAATTATCAGTTAAATGCAAAATTATTACCCGCGAACAACAAGAAGCTGCTGCGCCTGTAGCAGAAAAAGTGGAGGTAGCAAATGGATAGAGCTAAAATTTATCACGAAATGTCAGACAGCGAATTAAGTGCTGCTTACAAATCAAAAAAACAAGAATTGTTTAACTTGCGTTTCCAACATTCTATAGGTCAATTAAAAAATCCAAAACAATTGGAAACAGTTAAAAAAGACATCGCACGCATTTTGACGGTGTTGAAATTAAGGGAGGCAAAATAATGGCTACTAATGCTAAAACAACCGAAGAAAAGAAAACAGTTGCAAAGGCTTCAGTTAAAGCCGCAGCTCCAAAGGCAGAACTTACCCGTAATCGTCGTAAAGTTTTACGCGGTGTAGTTGTCTCCAATAAAATGGATAAAACGGGAGTAGTGGAAATTACTCGTAAAGTTCCACATCCGCTTTATAAAAAAGTCGTAACAAAAACTTCACGCTTCAAATTCCATGACGAAAATAACGAATGTTCAATCGGTGATACCGTTGAAGTTATGGAAACCAGACCATTGTCAAAAGACAAATATTTCCGTCTGGTACGCATCGTAGAGAAGGTTAAGTAAGGGGGAAGAAAGAGATGATTCAACAAGAAACGATCTTGAATTGTGCAGATAACACAGGGGCAAAAACTTTGCACGCATTCCACAATGTGGGTGGTTCTTGGCGTCGTTCAACCGGAATTGGTGATACTATCATTGCTTCGGTTCGTAATTGTGACACCAATGGGCAAGTTAAATCTGGTGATGTTGTTAAATGCGTTATCGTTCGTACGGTAGCACCAACTCAACGCCCAGACGGTACTGTTATCCGTTTTGATGATAATGCAGCCGTTATTATTGATAAAGAAGGCAACCCTAAAGGTACTCGTATTTTTGGGCCTGTTGCTCGTGAATTACGCGAAAAAGGTTACATGAAAATTGTTTCCTTAGCACCGGAGGTATTGTAATGAATACAGTTAATAAAGTTAATGTACGCGTAGGAGATACAGTTGTTATCTTAGCTGGTAATTACAAAGGCAAAAAAGGTAAAATTATTGCTGTTAATGCTGAAAAAAACACCTGTAAAGTTGAAGGTGTTAACATTGTTACCAAACATAAAAAAATGCGTAAACAAGGTGAAAAATCCGAATTGAAAAAAATGGAAGGTTCAATTAACATTTCTAATGTTCAAGTTGTTTGCGGTAAATGTGGTAACGCTACTCGTATCGGACACAAAATTGAAGCTGATGTTAAACACCGTATTTGCAAAAAATGCGGCAATGTATTAGACAAGAAATTTGTTAAAGCAAAAGCTAAAGACGCAGAAAATCAAGAAGCTGCAACTGCAGAAAAAACTGCAAAGAAACCTTTACAACGCCGTGAGGTTAAACATGTAGCTGAATCTACAGTTAAGAAACCAGCTGCTAAAAAAACTGTAGCTGCAACAGTTGAAACAACGGGAGGTGAAAAATAATGGCAGAAGTAAAGAAAGCTAAATCTGCAAAAAAATTCCTTAATCGTGTTCATGAAAAATATGTAAAGGAAGTCGTGCCAAGTTTGGCTACTAAATATGGAAATGTTAATGCAGTTCCAAAATTAGTAAAAATCGTAGTTAATACCCGTTTGGGCGATGTTAAGGATAATACAAAATCTTTGACAGCAGCTGTTGAAGAATTGGGTATGATTACTGGTCAAAAACCAATGATTACAACCGCAAAGAAAAGTATTTCAAACTTTAAAATTCGTGAAGGTCAAAAGAATGGTGCAAAAGTTACTTTGCGCAACAAAATTATGTACGAATTTTTTGATAAAATTGTATCAGTAGCTTTGCCTCGCGTTCGTGACTTCTCTGGTTTGTCTCGTAAAAGCTTTGATCAATTCGGAAACTATACTTTTGGTTTTAAAGAACAATTAGTCTTCCCTGAAATTTCTTATGAAAAAATTGAAAAAGTGCGTGGTATGGATATTACCATCGTTACAACAGCGAAGAATAAAGAAGACGGCCTAGAATTATTAGAACAATTGGGCTTGCCTTTCAAAAAGGAGGTTAAATAATGGCTAGAGCTGCATTAAAACAAAAACAAGCACGCGGTGGTCGTTTGAACGGAAAGCCATGTAAAGTACGCGATTATACGCGTTGCAGCATCTGCGGTCGTCCACACGCTGTATTGAAAAAATATGGTATCTGTCGTGTATGTTTTAGAGAAAAAGTCGCAAATGGTGAAATCCCAGGATTCACTAAATCAAGTTGGTAAAAGGAGAAGGAGAAAGAAGATGGCAAATGTAGTAACAACTGATCCAATCGCTGATATGTTAACTCGTATTCGTAACGCGATTCGTGCTCGCCACGAAAGCGTTTTGGTGCCTCATTCCAACATTAAAGCAGAAATTGCAAAAGTGTTGAAACAAGAAGGTTACATCGAAGATGTGAAAAATATAACAAGCGAAGGTAAAAAAATGTTGAAAATTACTTTCAAAATGGAAAATGGCGAACAAAAAGTCATTCAAGGTTTACGTCGTATTTCTGCACCTGGCTTACGCGTTTATGCTGGGGTTGAAGAATTACCGCGTGTATTGTCGGGATTGGGTATCGCTTTGATTTCAACTTCAAAAGGTATTATGACCGATAAACAAGCTAGAGCAATGAACTTGGGCGGGGAAGTCCTCGCTTGGGTCTGGTAAGGAGGGACAAATGAGTCGAGTTGGAAAAACGATCATTAAAATTCCCGCTGGAGTGCAAGTCACTTATGCGGACCGTGTAGTTACTGTAACTAAAGGTAACAACACTTTGTCACGTGAAATCCGCACACCAATTGATGTGGAAATTCAAAATGACGAAATTAAAGTTACTCGTGGTAACGATGTAAATTTAAGCCGTTCTTTACATGGCTTGTATAACCGTTTGATTCAAAACATGATTATTGGTGTGACCGAAGGTTATTCCAAATACTTGATTTTGCATGGAGTTGGTTATAAAGCTACATTAAAAGGCGAAGATTTAGTTTTGAACTTGGGCTTCTCACACCCAATTGAAGTTAAAGGTGAAGCTGGTATTAAATTTAAAGTTTTAACACCTGCTGAAATTAATGATTTGAACTTGGGGAAAGAAGGTGTTGGTACTGTCGTTTCGGTTAACGGTATCGATAAAGAAAAAGTCGGTTTAGTTGCTGGTAAAATTCGTGACTTGCGTCCGGTTGAACCATACCATATGTATGGTATTCGTTATCGTGGTGAACGCGTACGCCGCAAAGAAAGTAAAGCCGGGGCAAAGGGCAAATAAGGAGTAAACAATGATTAAGAAAGAAAATAAAAATTTAGCAAGAAAACAACGCGCAAAAAGACAAAGTGACATCATCGGAACTTCGACTTGTCCGCGCTTGTGCGTGTATCGCAGTTTATTGCACACTTATGCTCAATTAGTTGATGATGCAAAAGGTAATACTATCATTGCGATGAATACCAATATGCCAGCAATAAAAGTTTTGATTAAAGGTAAATCTAAACGCGAAGCTGCAAATATTGTTGGTGAAGAATTGGCAAAAGCTGCTTTAGCAAAGAAAATTAAAACTGTTGTATTCGATCGTAATGGATATGTTTACACTGGCCGTGTTGCAGAAGTAGCGGAAGGTGCACGCAAAGGAGGATTGAAATTCTAATGGAAGAACAAGTAAAAAAAGAAGCAGTTAGTGCAAATACATTGTTGTCGACAACAAGCAAAGAAATGCGCGCTAACGCACATGATACCAATAAAAAAGTTATGTATTCTAATGCTGGTTCTCGTAAGCCACGCCAACAAAGCGAAGATGAGCAAAATGGTTTGTCTTCAAAATTAATTGGTGTTAACCGTATTACAAAAGTTGTTGCTGGTGGTCGTACATTACGCTTCAACGCTGTTGTTGTTATGGGTAACAAAAAAGGTATGGTAGCAGTTGGTTCGGGTAAAGCCCGTGAAGTTGCGGAAGCAATTAAGAAAGCTGAAAGCGATGCAAAAAAGAACTTCAAGATTGTTCCAATTAGTAATGCTACGATTCCACATCGTATGGTTGGTAAATTCGGAACTACTCGCGTATTATTATTGCCGGCTAAAGGCGGTTCTGGTATAATTGCTGGTGGGGCAGTTAAAGCTGTACTTGAATTGGCTGGTTATGAAGATGTAACTGCTAAATGTTATGGTTCTACCAATTCGATGAATGTGGTTAAAGCAACCATGGCTGCTATTACTAAAATGCGTACCCGTGAAGAAGTGGCACGCTTACGCGGTAAATCCGTGGAAGAAATTTAAGGAGGAATTCATTATGGCAGAAAGTACAACAAAAACAACTTCTAAGGCTACTACAACAAAAACCGCTGCAGCAAAAACTGCTACAGCAAAAGTAGCAGCTCCTAAAACTACTGCTGCAAAAACAACAGCAACAAAAGCTGCTACAGTAGTAAAAACAACTGCAGCAAAAACTGCTGCGCCTAAAGCAACTACAGCTAAAACTACTGCAACAAAATCTGTTGTGGCAAAACCAGCTGTTAAAGCTGCTCCTAAAGCTACAGAAAAGAAAATTGCTAAACCTGTTGCAAATGGAAAAATCCGCGTAACTATGATTCACGGCATTGCTTCTTGCACACAGCGCCAAATCCGTACTGCAAAAGCATTGAAATTAAGTCGCCCAGGTGATACCCGCGAATTGCCAAATTTGCCATCTACTTTGGGTGCTTGTAAAAAATTAGAACACTTAGTAAAAGTTGAAATTATTTAAGGGAGTACATCATGATTATCAATGAATTGTCGCCACATCCGTTGGCTAAAACAAGAAAACGCCGCGTCGGTCGTGGTATCGGTAGTGGTATGGGTAAAACCTCAACCCGTGGTCAAAAAGGTGCTGGACAACGCTCTGGTGCAGGTTTGCGTACTGGTTTTGAAGGTGGTCAAATGCCTTTGAGCCGTCGTTTACCAAAACGCGGTTTCACTAATATTTTCTCAAAAGAATATGCTATTGTTAATGTTAGCGCTTTGAATAGCTTTAAAGCAAATTCAAATGTTGATGCTGCAATCTTACTTGAAAAGGGTATAATCTCTAAAGTGGGTGAGTATGGCATTAAAATTTTGGGTGACGGTGAATTAAAAGTTGCCTTAAAAGTAACTGCTAATGCTTGGACAAAAGAAGCAGAAAAGAAAATTAAAAAAGCTGGTGGGGAAATTAAGAAATGTTAAAAACATTGCGCGAAGCCTTTGCACAAAAAGATTTGCGTCATAAAATTCTTCTGACGTTAGGGTTAATGTTGCTTTATTGCGTGGGTTGCTTTTTACCCATTCCTGGAATTAACCCTGACGTTTTTTCCAGTGCAGTTAACGAATCCGGATCCAATAGCTTTTTAAGTTTGTTATCGTCTTTGACTGGTGGTGCCTTGTCAAAAGGTGCTTGGTTTGCAATTGGTGTGTCACCGTACATTACATCATCAATCGTCATTCAATTGTTGACCGTGGCGGTACCGGCTTTGGCTCGTATGTCAAAACAAGGTAGCGAAGGGCGTAAAAAAATCGCAGTCGTTACTCGTTATGTAGCATTAGTTTTGGCTATCGTTCAAGCAATTGCTATTGTGTTATCAATTGATACCGTTAGCAGTACAACATTACTTTGGCCAGAATCACTAAATTTCTTGGTTCAAGTTTTAGTTGTTATTTCATTAGTTGCTGGAACAATGTTAACTGTTTGGATTGGTGATAAAATTACCGAAATTGGTATCGGAAACGGCATGAGTATGTTGGTTTTCGTTGGTATTTTAACTTCTGGTGTTACTGCTTTTACCAGCAGTGTTATGAAAATCTTCACCGAAGGAATTGATGCAATTATTACACCAATCGTCTTTATTGTGTTGTTACTTTTTATTTTTGCATTTATTGTATTGTTCGATTTGGCAGAACGCCGTATTCCTGTGACTTATGCAAAACAAGTTAAAGGAAATAAAATGTATGGTGGCCAATCTGCAAACATTCCGATTAAATTAAATGCAACTGGTGTTATGCCAATTATTTTTGCAACTGCTTTGGTCAACTTTCCACAATTAATTATGCAAATGTTGTTGTCATTCAATAATCAAGGTGTAATTAAAGCTTATGACTGGTATCAAACATATATGGGAACAGGTACATGGATTAATATTGTTGTTACAGGTTTGTTGATTCTTGGTTTTTCATATTTCTATGCAACGATGATGTTTAATCCCGAAGAAGTTGCATTGCAAATTCAACGCAATGGAGGCTTTATTTTGGGATATCGTCCAGGTAAGCCAACAGCTGATTATTTAAAAAAAGTTTCTCACCGAATTACTTTCTTTGGTGCAATCTTTTTAATGTTGGTTTCACTTGTTCCATCGTTGTTGTTTACAAGTATTCCAGCAATTGCAGGTGATTCCTTGACTACAGCATTCACATCGATCGGTATGTTAGTTTTAGTTTCAGTTGCTCTTGAATTTGATAAATCAATTCAAAATCAAATGTTAATGAAGCAATATAAGGGCTTTTTGAAATAAAAAGTCTTTTAAAAGGGGGGGGAATGAATATTATTTTAAACGGCGCCAGTGGTTGCGGCAAGGGTAGTATGGCAGGTTTCTTAGTACGAGATTTTGGGTTAGTTCATATCTCGATAGGTGATTTGTTCCGTGAACAAATTGCAAAACAAACACCACTAGGCAAAAAACTTGAATCATATGTTTCAACGGGTAAATGGGTT
>JAFYKU010000048.1 GCA_017537405.1 Clostridia bacterium | reverse complement strand
TATCTGGTTGCTCAATTAATAGACCATCATCGTTTAGAAAGTCCATTACTTAAAAATACCATGGAACACGCTTATTTTCAACTGCATTACCAGCGTTAATCGATAAAATATTTTCGCATGGTAAGTAAAGTGTAACCTGATTGCTGGAAATTTTTTGTTCGCCGTTTAAACTGGCAACTACATGATAACAATTATATTGTTGCGGATTTTTATCGGTAAAAGTCTGAACTCCTGATTTTTGATTAATGACGGCTTGTAATATATTATTTTTATATATTTCATAAGTTTGGTGGGGTAAAACTTCGAACCAAATTTCTGCAGCGTTTTGGTCTGTGATTCGTCCATCAATAACCGTTGGAGTTGTGATTAAGTAATTTTTCGACACATTGTTAGGTTGGTAGCGCGCTGAAAATAAATCTGTTATGGTTTCGTACTCTGGAGTTGCAGCATTAGCTAAGTTAATGACTCCGTTAGCATAATCCAATTTGTCCAACCTTACAGTTTTTACCGAACTAGGTCGGGAGAACTCCTGGTTAGGTGTAGCAATTGTCATGTGAATTTGTTTTGCTGCATTGGCCAAACGACCGCCACCAGTGGCTCCTTGTGGTAAATCATTTTCTGGTTTCATGCTGGCATTGCCTTGCCAAACTATCAGTACATTTTCTGGGGTATAAGAGACCAAAGTCGCATCAGTATTGGTGTTTGTGTTGGCGCGTTCCGTTGTTCCAGTTTTCGCAGCAATTTTGGTGTCAACATTTGCTAATTTACGAGCCGTTCCTTTCTGTGCTGTTTGGATTAACATGTCGGTCAACAAGTATGCCGTATCGGCAGTTACCGCTTGTGGTGCGTAGTTGTATTTATTAGTTAAATCAAAGTAAACCGTATTGCCGTTACGGTCGCGGATACTGCGAATAAATCTTGCTGGTGTGTATTTTCCTTGGTTTGCGATTGTTTGGTAGCCGCCCGCAAGTTCCCAAAAAGTATTTCCTTGTTTAGTATTACCAAGTGCCATCGATAGATTTTCATCTTGCAAATTGAAACCCATTTTATTCGCAATTTGTGTCGCTTGTTCAATGGTAGTCGCACTTAAGATTTTAACCGCAGGGATATTGTAACTGCGCATTAAAGCTTCGCGAGCACTTACTATGCCATGATAATTATCGTCCGAATTTTGCGGGTTAAAATCAGAGTCAATGAGTGGGCTATCATCAATTAAAGTTGCTGGTTGAATAACTCCGAATTCCAATGCTGGTGCGTAAACCAAAAGTGGTTTCATTACACTACCAAAATTACGGCGTGCATTTAACAATGTCGGTGTAGAAGTCCACAGTGCTTGAACTTGTCCATTAACCGACGATAGCATTGCAAATTTTTCACCCGCTAAATTGTATTCTGGGTTGGTTATTGCTTCGTGTAGCAGTTGTTGTTTATCTGGTTCGTAATAGGTATCAATTTGATAACCGTAATTAATAATATCACTTTCGCTTAAATTTAAAATTTTTGAAGCTTCTTTTAATGCCATTGTTTGATAATTTGTCCCTAGCCATAAATTTTCTGGCGTTTGAATTATTAATGGTTCTTCAATTGCCTTTTGAAATTCATTGTCTGAAATTAATTTTTGTTCGTGCATTAATCGTAAAATTAAATGGGCACGACTTTTAAATTTATCATGTTTTAAAACTGGGTCATACTTACTTGGGTTTTTAATGATGCCGGCCAATCCCGCGCATTCTGCGGTTGATAAATCATTAGGTGTTTTACCAAAATAAAATTCACTAGCATTTGCAATTCCGTAGATGTTATTTCCAAAATAAATTGCGTTCAGATAAAATTCAATAATTTGGTCTTTTCCAAAATTCTGTTCGACTTTCAAAGCCAGGATGGCTTCACGCATTTTTCGCTGCAATGTTTTTTCATTCGTTAAGTATGTGTTTTTTACTAATTGTTGGGTGATAGTGCTGGCACCTTCCTTGGAATATCCAGCCGCCAGATTGTTCATAAATGCTTTTACAATTCGTGGCACGGATAAGCCGTGATGTCGATAAAAATTTTTATCTTCAACTGCGATAAATGCGTTTAAACAAGTCGGGCTAATTTGGTCAATCGTACAATACTTACGGTTGTTTTGTGCGTCAATCATTTCTTGGTTGCTGTCGTAAAAAGCTGCTGTGTGGGCTAAGGTGCTTAAGCGACTGGTATCAAGCGTTTCGCTATGCCAGATTAAGGCAAATGCGATGCCACAGCCAACAGCGATAAAAAGCACCGTTAAGGCAAAAGTTATTAAAATTTTTTGATGCAATTTTATTCTTTTGGTCACAAGTTATTTTGTGTTAAACTATTACATTCTATGAAATTTATAATTAAAAATTATGGTTGTCAAATGAATGTCAATACAGCTGCAAAAATTAACCAGCAGTTATTGGCGGCTGGTCATGTTGTCGCAGAATCTGATGAACAAGCAGACGCAATTATCTTTAATACTTGTTGTGTCCGTAATACTGCAGAGCAAAAAATATTGTCGCACATTGCGTTAGCAAAACAGTTAAAGCAAAAAAATCCACAATTAAAAATTGCTGTAATTGGTTGCTTGTCGGCTAAGCGTAAAATTCATGGCGTTGACATTTTATTGGGTACCGAAGATGCGATGAATGTAGTCGAAAAACTGGGAGAAACTTTGCGGCCATTACCGCCAGAACCAACAAGTACGGCATATATCGATATTACATATGGATGTGAAAATTATTGCAGCTATTGTATTGTTCCTTTTGTGCGTGGCAAGTTGCGTATTCGACCAATTGAAGAAATTCGTGCCGAATTTAATCAAGTTAAAGATACTGCAAAAGATATTTATTTGTTGGGACAAAATGTGAATGCATATCCGAATTTTCCGCAATTACTTGCTAAATTAGCTCAACAATCAGGTGACTTCAAATTGCATTTTTTATCATCTCACCCAAAAGATTTTGATATTGAAACAATTAAAGTAATGGCCAAATATCCCAAGATTGCGCATGACATTCATTTACCGATGCAATGTGGTTGTGATAAAATTTTAAAGTTAATGAACCGTAAATATACTGTTGCAGATTATAAAAATATTATCCGTCAACTTCGTGAATTGATACCAGATATTCATATTACCACCGATATTATTTGTGGCTTCCCAGGTGAAACTGACGAAGACTTTGAAGAAACAGTTAAAACAGTGGAAGAAATTAAGTTTAGTGCAGCTTATATTTTCCCATATAGTAATCGTACAGGTACAGTAGCAGATAAAATGGAAAATCAAGTTCCTTTCCGCACGCGCAAGGCACGGGCGACAAAGTTAGTTGAAATCATGAGAAAAATGTCGTAAACTTGGAAGGTTAAAGAAAAGGTAAAGGAGTACAAAAGATGGCTTTATCACCAGCAATGAAAAAGTATTTAGAACTGAAAGCACAATATCCTGATTGTGTTGTGTTTTATCGCTTGGGTGACTTTTATGAAATCTTTTTTGATGATGCCAAGCAAGTATCTGCGGCAATCGGATTAACACTGACCGGTCGTTCCTGTGGATTGGAAGAAAAAGCTCCCATGTGTGGTGTTCCTTATCATGCTGCAAATTTATATATAAAAAAATTAGTCGAGCTTGGATTTAAAATTGCGATTGCCGAACAATTGGAAGCTCCCAATGGAAAGACATTAATTAATCGTGATGTGGTGCGTGTAATTACCAGTGGTACTGTAATTGATGATGCAATGTTAAACGCCGATAGTAACAACTTTGTTTGCAGTATCTATGAAGTTGAAGGTAGTGTTTCTGTATACGCAGCATGGGCGGATATTATGACAGGCGAATTTTATGTAGCTCAATTTGACTGTTATGATAATGCAGTATCGCGTATTCGTCCGAAAGAGGTAATTACGAAGAAACATTTTGCTTATGCCTTTACTAATAAGCAAGCTAT
Source organism: Clostridia bacterium (assembly GCA_017537405.1). Taxonomy (GTDB): domain Bacteria; phylum Bacillota; class Clostridia; order Christensenellales; family UBA1242; genus RGIG8050. Next base: position 7,164 of record JAFYKU010000048.1, on the reverse strand, counting down.
GCAAACTGTAAAAAAATATTTTAATATTAATACAACACAAGTTTTTGATATTCCAGAAAATTCGCCTTTAATTAATGCGGCAGGTGCTTTGTTAGAATATTTATTAATGACTGCAAAAAACAAACTTTCAAACATTACTAAGATTGTTTTAATGCGTGATGATAATTTTATGGTCTTGGATAAAATAGCACGCGATACATTGGAAATTGTTGTATCGTATCGTAACAACACAAAGGCAGGTAGTTTGTTGGCAGCACTGGATAAAACTGAAACCCCAATGGGTGCTCGTTTATTAGCTGATTGGGTTACCGCTCCGTTAAAGAATGTGACAATGATTCAAGAACGCCAAGATGTGGTTCAGGAATTATATGATCATTCAGTCACTTGTCAAGCATTACGAGTAATTTTGGACAAATTCAATGACCTTGGTCGTTTTTGTGGTAAAGTCGCAAACGGTAATGTCAATCCGAAAGATATTTTAAACTTTACCCAAACATTATCTTTAATCGAAGAAATTAAAGCCTACATTTCACAAAATTGTCACGCAAAATTATTAGCCGAACTAAGTGAAGAATTAAACCCACTTACAAAACTACGCAGTTTATTATTAGAAGCCATTAAAACAGAACCATCAACAATTTTAAGTGATGGTGGTTATATTAAAGATGGTTACAATAAGCAATTAGATGAATTGCGTAATATTGGTACTTTGGGTAAGCAGTGGCTACTTGCATTGGAAACCAAAGAGCGTGCTGAAACCGGTGTGGAAAAATTAAAAATTGCGTATAATCGTGTTGCTGGTTATTATTTAGAGTTTCCAATGAATGCATTAAAGCAAATGCCATATCGTTTTATCCGCAAGGGAAGTACATTAAACACGGAGCGTTATACTACGGACGAATTGCGTGAAATTGAAAGCAAAATTCTAAATGCTTCCGGTGAGGCTATTAAATTAGAACAAACAATTTTTGCGGAAATTATTACCGAAGTTCAAAAACATATTCCAGTAATCCAACAAGATGCAGCAGCGATTGCTAGTATAGATGTCTTAGCTAACCTTGCATATTTAGCTTATAAAAATCAATGGGTACGACCTGTTATCAATACAGACGGAGTTTTGGAACTGGAAGCGGCGAGACATCCAGTCTTGGAAACTGTTTTACCGGCCAATGAGTTTATTGCTAACGATTGTGATTTAAATCGTGAAAATACAACCATGTTAATCACAGGACCGAATATGGCTGGTAAATCTACCTATATGAAAACAGTGGCTTTAAATGTAATTATGGCACATCTTGGTTCTTTTGTTCCATGTAACCGTGCAAACATATCCTTAACCGATCGCGTCTTTACCCGTATTGGCGCCAGCGATGACATGATGACAGGTAAATCAACTTTTATGGTTGAAATGAATGAAGTTTCAAATATTGTACATAATGCGACCAAAGATAGCTTGTTACTGCTTGATGAAATCGGACGCGGAACGGGTACTAATGATGGTTACGCTTTAGCGAAGGCAATTTTAACTTATATCATAGAACAAATTGGCAGTAAGACTTTATGTGCTACACACTTCCATGAATTGATTGAGTTAGGGCATGAATATTCTCAGGTTCAAAATTATAAAGTTTTGACATCAAGCATTAATGGCCAAATTGTTTTTCTGCATAAAGTTGTTAGAGGTGAAGAACAAAACAGTTTTGGTGCGGAAGTTGCTCAACTTTCTGGTTTACCGGAAGTTATTATTCAAAATGCCAAAAAAATTATGAAGGAAAGAGAAACTTATGAAAATCATTAATGTTTTACCGCCGGCGATTTATAATCGTTTAGCGGCTGGGGAAGTGGTAGAAAATCCTGCTTCAATTGTGAAAGAGTTATTAGAAAATTCTTTAGATGCAAATGCTCAACATATTACGGTTCAAATCATAAACGGCGGAATTGATGAAATTGTAATTATTGATGATGGCGAAGGTGTTGCAGAAAAAGAGTTGCCTAAAGTTTTCATGCCGCATGCTACCAGTAAGATTAAAACTGCGGAAGATATAGACTCTATTCAGTCGTTAGGTTTTCGCGGTGAAGCGTTGGCTTCAATTGCATCAGTTGCAAAAGTGTCTTTCACATCGAAACCTGCAGGACAAGATTATGCAGTGCAAATTAATCAAGATAATGAACAACAATATACAGGCGGTAACAACGGAACAACCGTTCGCGTTTCGAACCTCTTTTATAATACGCCCGCGCGCAAAAAGTTTTTGCGTAGTGCAAATATTGAAAAAAATCATGTGACGCAAGTTCTTCATGAAATTGTTTTTGCTAATCCAAATTGTCATTTTCGTTATTATGTAGATCAACAACTAATCTTGGATTATCGTGGTCAAGGATTAGCGACAGCAATGGAACTTATTTATAATATTAATGCCAAACACTTAATACCATTACAAAATGAAAGTCAAGGAATTTCCGTTGATGGTTATATTTCAAACCTTAGTTTGTCTAAAATTAATAAAGACCGTCAAGTTGTAATTATAAATGGTCGTGTTGTTAACGGGGGATTAATAGGTGCAACAATTAACGAAACGATGAGTAATTATTTGCCTGTGAAAGAGTACCCAGTCTTTGTTTTACATTTCAAGGTAGCTGTAAACTGTGTTGATGTTAATGTTCACCCGCAAAAAAGGGAAGTGCGTTTTGAAAAGCGTGATGAAATTATTGAATTTGTTCGTCAGTCTATAACTAAAACAATGGAAGCTTTTTTCTTAAGCCAAATTTCGGCTATAGCGCAATCAAATCGACAAGAAAATATAGTTCACCAAAAACCTGTTGAGCCTGTAAATTCTGTTACAGAGATAACAAATGGTTCCAGTGATAAGGCGCAAATCACCGGATATTCATTTAGTCCAGATAAAATTGAGTCGTCAACTGTTTTAATCCAGTCCTTAGAAAAACTTGGCGAAAATAATGAGACTCTAAAATCCGCCCCCAATATTTTAAATAATATTAACATTATTGAACCACTTTATGGAGTTCAAACAAGTTCATTCTTGGAAAATCATTTCACTGTTTTGGGTCAAGTTTTTGATACATACTTGTTAGTGCGTACCCGTGAATCTTTGTTAATAATTGACCAACATGCGATGGCGGAACGCATGAATTATGATCGTTTCCGTAAGGATATTGATCAGTCAACTATTCAATCGCAAGGATTATTAACTCCGTTGATAATTTCTGTAACTCCGAAAGAGATGATACGATTTACAGAAATAAAATCGATGCTTCAGTCCTTTGGTTTCGATTGTGATGAATTTGGAGAAGATTCCGTTCGTATTTCAGCTGTTCCATCAATTATGGTTAATGCATCTTTAAAAGATTTTATTAAGGTAATCTTAAATGATAAAACTGTGGTTAGTGACAATATTAGTGAGTTGGTTAAACACCGCGTTGCAACTGCTGCTTGTAAGGCAAGTATTAAAGCGGGAGATGTTTTGTCATCTGTTCAAATAGAAACATTTATGAATAATTATTTCGAAACTAAAAATGTTCCACTATGTCCACATGGTCGACCTATTATGTTGGTTTTTAATCAAAATAAATTAGAAACATTATTTGCTAGAAAATAGCAATTATGTTAAAATTAAACTTATGGATACTATGGGAACAATGGCACCTGTACCAGAAACTGTTTTTACAGGGCGCAGTCGTGCTGCTGTAAGTGCTTATAAACGCAAATTTATTAAAACATGGAAAAAAAATCCACCAACAAATCCAGAAAGATTTACACCGGATTTGGAAACCGGTTTAACTGCGACACAGGTTAAAAGCCGTATTGATGATTGTTTGATTAACTATGTTAAACGCGGTACGACAAAATCTATTGGCGCAATTTTATTGACCAATATTTTCACATTCTATAATATGTTAGCATTAATTATTGGTGCAATCTTAATTTATGCAATTACAGTTATGCAACCGGGCATTCCAAGTGATGTACTTGCTGCAGAAAATATTAAACCGATAGGTATCCCGAGCTTATTGTTTTTGTTAATTTTTGCTGCCAATATGGGAATCGGAATTTTTCAAGAATTACGGGCAAAATTTACGATTGAAAAATTAACCATTGTTGCTTCTGCTAAAGTTAAAGTTCTGCGTGAAGGACAATCGCAAACAATCCTACCTGAAGATTTAGTACTTGATGATATTGTACTTTTATCTGCTGGTGGACAAATCCAATCCGATGGTGTTTTGCGCGAAGGTGTAGTAGAAGTTAATGAAAGTTTATTAACAGGTGAATCTGTTCCTGTTCAAAAAAAACCCGGAGATAAACTATTTGCTGGTTCGTTTATTGTGAGTGGTACAGGCAAGTATCATGTCACGAAGATTGGTAAAAATAATTACATACAAAGTATGGCACGCAATGCTAGTCGTTATATTGCTCCGCGTTCTGAATTATTTAATTCTTTAAAATCAATTATTAAAGTTATTGGTATTTTTATTGCAATTTTAGCAGGTGTTTTAATTGCAATGCAACTTATTATAATCACAGATATTACCCCTCATTCAGCATTGAAAATTATTTCACAAACTAGTGGTGCGATTCTTGGTATGATACCAGCAGGTATGTTTTTATTATCTTCAATGGCACTGATGGTTGGTGTTGTTAACTTGGGTAAAGAAAATACTTGGGTGCGCGAACTTTATTGTATTGAAATGTTGGCACGCGTTAATACTCTTTGTTTGGATAAGACTGGAACTATTACAGATGGAACAATGAAAGTTGTCGATGTTATTGCCATTAAAAGTGAAGGTAAGAAGATTGAATTTAAGCAAGTTATGTCTTCAATGCTTTATGCATTGGAAGATAACAATCAAACATCTTTGGCAATGAAAGATTATTTTGGTCAAGAATGTATATATAAAGCGCGCAAAATTATGTCTTTCTCGTCGTCACGCAAAATGTCTGCTGTGACTTTTGGTGCTGGTTTGGGTACATTTGTCATGGGGGCGCCGGAGTTTATTTTTAGTGATTTGGGTAAAAAACTAAATACTGTTATTACGCGTTTTGCAAGTCAAGGTTATCGTGTTTTAGGTATTGGTCATTGTGCAGGGGAAATAAATAACGATACATTGACTGGTTCTGTTGCTCCCGTGGCTTTAATTACTTTGCAAGATAATATTCGTCGCGAAGCACCACAAACAATCAAGTGGTTTGCAGACAATGGTGTTGATATCCGCATCATTTCGGGTGATAATCCAATTACTGTTAGTGAAGTGGCTCGTCGTGCGGGGGTTGTAGGTTCGGAAAAATATATTTCATTGCATGGTTTATCAAACAACGAAGTTCGTACCGCAGCTAAGGAATATACTATCTTTGGGCGCGTAACTCCAGAACAAAAACTTCTATTAATTAAAGAGTTTAAAAACAATGGTCGCATGGTTGCCATGACTGGTGATGGGGTTAATGATATATTAGCTTTGCGTGAAGCCGATTGTTCAATAGCTATGGCTTCTGGAAGTGAGGCCGCTCGTAATGTGTCGCAATTAGTCCTTTTGGATAGTAACTTTTCCAGTATGCCCAAAGTTGTCTTGGAAGGACGCCGCGTAGTTAATAATGTACAAAAATCTTCTTCATTATTTTTATTTAAAACACTTTTAACAATTATGTTGACTATTGTTTGTATTTTTTCAAATAATGGCTCGTATTTCTTTGACACAAGTAATTTGTTGTTGCTGGAAGGCTTTGTAATTGGTATTCCTGCGTTTATGTTGGCGCTAGAGCGGAATAGTCAGCAAATTAATGGTCGATTTATGTATAATATTATAAAAACTGCTTTATCTGCTGCAAATGTTGCCGTATTGTTCGTTATTGCATTATTATTGTTCCGTTCGTTTGGAATTTTTGATTTAGCTAACGGTGAAGTGTTTAGAACAATGACAATTTACGCTGTTTTAACTACAGGTTTTGCAATGTTGTATCGTATGATTCGTCCATGCAATGCTTTCCGCGGTGTTTTAATCGTTGTCATGTTCTCACTCGCATTGTTTATGATAATTTATTTTCCTTGGTTATTTAATATGGTTCATTTAATGAACGAAGTGCATTATTTAATGGTTTTCTTAATGGCTTTCATGGGGTACGCGTTGATATCACTGTTTGAAGGATTATTATCTCGTATCAAGTTAAGCACCGATAAAAATTTATAAAATTTATTTTACAATTTTATAATTAATCGTTAAAATAAAAAGGGAGTTATTTTATGAGTTACGAATTAGAAACAGCAGTTGAGTTAAAAACATCAAAACAACTTGATGATGTTTTTGGTGAACCACCAGTAGTTAACATCAAGGTTGTTGGTGTTGGTGGGGGCGGTTGTAATAGTGTTAACCGTATGTTAGAAGCTGGTGTAAACTTGCCGGGTGTTGAGTTTATTGCAATTAATACAGATAAAAATGCTTTATCTGTTAATTTAGCTTCGCAAAAATTATGTATTGGTCAAAAAATTACCAAAGGTTTTGGTGCTGGAACGCGTCCAGATATCGGTCAAAAAGCTGCAGAAGAGAGTGCTGATGAAATTCGTGCTGCTATTGATGGTGCAGACATGTTGTTTATTACAGCTGGTATGGGGGGTGGAACTGGTACAGGTGCCGCGCCTATTGTTGCTCAAATTGCCAAAGAAATGGGAATTTTGACCGTAGCTGTTGTTACAAAACCGTTTAAGTTTGAAGGCAAACATCGTATGTTAAATGCCGAAATTGGATTGGAAAATTTAGCAAAATGTGTTGACGCATATGTTGTTGTTCCAAATCAAAAGTTAGTTGAACATTCATCTGTTAAAACAAGCTTTATTGATGCTTTTCGCATGGCAGACGAAGCACTTCATCAAGCTGTTATTGGTTTATCAGAAGTTATTGTTAATCCAACTTGTGTTAATGTTGACTATGCCGATATTAAAGTTGTTTTAGAAAATGCAGGTCTTGCACATATGGGTGTTGGTCGTGCTCAAGGACCAAACCGTATATTAGAAGCAATTAAGCAAGCAGTTGCAAGTCCGTTAATTGAAACCAGCATTAGTGGGGCAACTCGTTTAATTATGTGTATTAAAGGTGATAACACATTACCTTTATCTGAGGTGTCTAACTATGTAACTATGGCAAGCAATCTTGTTCATG
>JAFYKU010000047.1 GCA_017537405.1 Clostridia bacterium | reverse complement strand
GCAACAAGATGTGTCCAAAAACGAAAAGAAAAACAAAAATGAAGATAACTTTTTCTTCGGCGATGAAGATGAAGAAGATGCTTTTAGTTTTGGCGATGATGATAGTGAAAATGATGAAGCAGTTGATTTCTGGGATCAAGCAAAAAACTTTAATGAAGGGCAAGAACAACAAAAACCAATTATAACTCCAGTAGTTTCTCAGCCGGCACCTGTAGCCGAAGTAGAATTGCCTGCGACAGATCCGCGTATGGAAAAACTGATGGAAGAATTAGAAAATCAAAAACAAGCAGAACAAGAACGCTTTGCTAAATTAATGGCTGAATTAGAACAACAAAAACAAGAAACAGCTCGTTTGCAAGATCAATTAGCTGACAAAAAAAAATCCGAAGAATTAATTGACCAAGCGAAAAAAGAAATGGAACAAATGATTAAGGATAGTCAAAACAAAATTAATTCAATTGAAAAAACAGAAAAGAAAGATAAAGATAACAAAGATTTATTGGATGAAATTAAAAATGTTTTGGCAGCAGAACGCGAAGCACAGGAACTTCGTTTGCGCGAACAAGAAAATAGCTTGGCTGCTGTTTTGAATGCGATGGAAAATGAACGCCGTGTAAAAGAAGAAAATGCTTTGTATGCAGAACAAGAAGCAAAAAAAGAAAATGAATTTGTTAAAATGCAAAACCAATATCAAGACGCTATTAATCAAATGCAAAATCGTTTTCAAGAGATGTTAAACGAAGCTAACGCACAAAAAAATACTTCAGTTTACGGTGCTGACCGTGAAATGCAAAATGCATATCAAGCTCAACTTGAACGCGAACGCGCTGAAACGGTAACCTTAATTGAACAAATGCAACATGAAGTTGACAGATTAAATAAAGAGCGTGAAGCAGAACGCCGTGAATATGAAGAAAAACAAAAAAATCTAGATATTGCATTAGCAGAAGCTTTGCAAACACAACGCAATGAATTTGAACAAGCACAACAACGCGTGGCAGATTCTAACATGGCAAATGTAGAAAAAATCTTGCAAGACATTGAAAAACAACGCGCTCATGAACAAGAAATGTTCGGCAATATTTTGAGTGAATTAGCGGCAGAACGCGAAGACAATAATCAAGCAAAAATCACTTTGGAACAAATGGTTCGTGAAAGCGAAGCTCGTATTCAAAAATTGGAAAGCCAAAACTTGCCGCGTGGTTTAGACGAAGAAACTATTGCTTCATTGAAAGAAGTGTTAGCTAATGAACGCGAAGAACAAGTACAACGCATGGAAGAATACAAACGCGAAATTGCTGTTTTACGCGAAACCTTAGAAGCCGAACGCAATAATAAAAAAGTAGTAGACGAAGATGATGATGCCAACCAAGTTGTTTATACTGCACGCGAAACGGAAATTGACGATGAAATGAAAGCGCGTATGGATGCGATGCAAAGCGAAATTCAATATTTGAATGAATTGCGTGAAAATGAACGCGCTGAATCTGAAAAGCGTCATGCTGAATTATTGGAAGCGTTAAATCGTTCAATCTTAAGTGGTGAAAATGCGCGTACCCCTGAAACACAACAAACTGAATTGGAAAGTGTAGAACGAATTTTAACTATGGAACGCGACCGTTATGCTGATATTATGAATGAGTTAGCTGAAACTCGTGAAGATTCGAAAAAAACACAAGAAACAATGAAACAATTGTTGCAAGAAAATGCAGAATTAATTGACCAATTAAATAACAAAAAAGAAGCACGCGGCATTGACGAAGAAACTATGGCTGCTTTAAAAGAGTTGTTGGCTCATGAACGCGATATGCAAGAAAAGCGTTTGGCTGAACATGAAGATCGTTTAAACATGGCTGTTTCTTCAATTGAAGAACAAAAACAAAACCGCGTGGAAGAAGACCGAAATGCTGTTTATGAACAAGCAATTGCGGATATGCGTGCGCAATACGAAGCAGAATTAAATGCCTTGCGTGATTCAATTGCAATGCAAAATGCCGAAAATGAGATAAAAGTTGTTGATCCAGATGAAGATGATAATACAAGTGCAGAAATTGAGTACAATGCGAATCAAGGGGTAAATGAAGAAGTCTTAGCACAAATTGAACGCTTGCAAGAAAATATTTCAGCATTGGAAAAAGCTCGTAAAGCCGAAAAAGTTGAACTTGAAGAACGCTATAATGAAATGAATAAGTCGTTGGAAGAATCGTTGAAAATTCAACGCTT